>NZ_JABMCU010000220.1:0-6755 GCF_013179605.1 Enterobacter sp. CM29
GGTTTTCTTACCGAGAACCGCAAGGAGCAGGGTCTGTTTCTGGAGCTGGCGGCGCAGGAGAACATCACTATGGCGACGCTGGAGCGCGACGCCACCTTCGGCTGGCTGAACCGCAAAAAAGCGCAGTCGATTTCCGACGACGCCATCGCCCTGCTCAATATCCGCGTGCCCCATTCACAGGTGCGCGCGGGCGGGCTCTCCGGCGGCAACCAGCAAAAACTGCTGATCTCCCGCTGGGTGGCGATAGGCCCGCGCATTCTGATTCTGGACGAGCCCACGCGCGGCGTGGACGTCGGCGCAAAAAGCGAGATCTACCGCATCATGAACCAGATGGCGCGCAAAGGCGTTGCGATTCTGATGATCTCCAGCGAGCTGCCGGAAGTAGTAGGGATGAGCGACCGGGTGTACGTGATGCGGGAAGGCAGCATTGCGGGTGAACTGCACGGGCGCGACATCTCTCAGGAAAACATCATGACGCTGGCAACCGGCGTAAACGACACACATCATCAGGCGGTGTAATTATGACAACTCCAACCCATCCGCAGCAGGTGGCGAAATCCGCCTCCGCCAAAAAAATGCTGATGAGCGATCTGATGCAAACGATCGGCATTTTGCCGATTTTAATCCTGATTGTGGCGGTATTTGGCTTTATCGCCCCGAACTTTTTCACCGAGAGTAATCTGCTCAACATTACCCGGCAGGCGTCGATCAACATTGTGCTGGCGGCCGGGATGACCTTCATCATCCTGACCGGCGGGATTGACCTCTCCGTGGGCTCGATTCTGGGCACCACGGCAGTGGCGGCGATGGTGGTCTCGCTTATCCCTGAATTTGCGATGCTCTCCATTCCGGCGGCGCTGATGCTCGGTATGGTGCTGGGGCTGTTCAACGGTGCGCTGGTGGCCTTCGCCGGACTTCCGCCGTTTATCGTTACGCTCGGCACCTATACGGCGCTGCGCGGCGCGGCCTATCTGCTGGCGGACGGCACGACGGTTATTAACTCCAACATTAACTTCGAGTGGATCGGCAATAACTACCTCGGCCCGATTCCGTGGCTGGTGGTGATCGCCCTGGCGGTGATTGTGGTGTGCTGGTTCATCCTGCGCCGCACCACCCTCGGCGTTCACATCTATGCGGTTGGTGGCAACATGCAGGCGGCACGCTTAACCGGCATTAAGGTCTGGCTGGTGCTGCTGTTTGTCTACGGCATGAGTGGCCTGCTCTCGGGCTTAGGCGGCGTGATGAGTGCTTCACGTCTCTACAGCGCCAACGGCAACCTCGGTACGGGGTACGAGCTGGATGCGATTGCGGCGGTGATCCTCGGCGGCACCAGCTTCGTCGGCGGGATCGGCACGATCACCGGCACCCTGGTGGGCGCGCTGATCATCGCCACCCTCAACAACGGCATGACGCTGATGGGCGTCTCCTATTTCTGGCAGCTGGTGATCAAAGGGGCGGTGATCATCATAGCGGTGCTGATCGACAAATACCGTACCCGACACCATCAAAGTGCATAACAACAATACCCTACGTGAGGAATACAGCATGAGATTGAAGCCCTTAGTGACCGCGCTCTGTGCTGGCGCGCTGCTGGCCGCAACCCCGTTTGCGCAGGCAAAAGATCTGAAATCCATCGGCGTGACGGTGGGTGACCTGGCTAACCCGTTCTTCGTGCAGATCACCAAAGGTGCCGAGCTGGAAGCGCGCAAGCTGGCGGGGGACAACGTCAAGGTGACGCTGGTCTCCAGCGGGTACGATCTGGGCCAGCAGGTGTCGCAGATCGATAACTTCATTGCGGCGAAAGTAGACATGATCATCCTCAATGCCGCGGATTCCAAAGGGATCGGCCCCGCGGTAAAACGCGCTAAAGAGGCGGGGATCGTGGTCGTGGCGGTGGACGTGGCGGCGGAAGGGGCCGATGCGACCATCACCTCCGATAACACTCAGGCGGGGGAAATGGCCTGTAAGTACATTACCGACCGCCTGAAAGGTAAAGGCAACGTGGTGATCATCAACGGACCGCCGGTTTCTGCGGTACAAAACCGCGTGGAGGGCTGCCAGACCGAGTTCAGGCGCCACCCGGATATCAAAGTGCTCTCGGATAATCAGAACGCCAAAGGCAGCCGCGAAGGCGGCCTGGAGGTCATGACCTCCCTGCTGGCGGCCAATCCGAAGATCGACGGCGTATTCGCGATTAACGATCCGACAGCGATCGGCGCCGATCTGGCGGCTAAACAGGCGCAACGCAATGAATTCTTTATCGTTGGCGTGGATGGCAGCCCGGACGGTGAAGAAGCCCTGAAGCGCGAAAACTCGCTGTTTGTTGCTACCCCGGCGCAGGATCCGCAGGTGATGGCGGCGAAGGCGGTGGAGATCGGCTATGACATTCTTCAGGGCAAACCTGCGCCGAAAGAGCCTGTGCTGATCCCGGTGACGATGATCGATAAAAAGAACGTCGGCACGTATAAGGGGTGGACGGTTAAGTAAGCCCCTCACCCCGGCCCTCTCCCCTTTGGGGAGAGGGTGTTCAAGTTCCCTCTCCCCAAAGGGGAGAGGGTTAGGGTGAGGGGGCGGCAAAAACTCAAGGAGTCCCCATGAAACGCTCCGACATCAACGCAATCCTCGGCCACACGCGGCAGTTCTTCTCCATGCACGGCGTGCATCTCCCGCCGTTTGCCAGCTTTCCGCCGACAAAATGGCAGCAGCTTGACCAGGCCGCCTGGCAGGAGGTGTTTGACCTCAGGCTCGGCTGGGATGTGACGGCATTTGGTGGCAACAACTTCGCTGCACAGGGGTTAACGCTTTTCACCCTGCGCAACGGCTCCCCCAACGGCGTGCCCTATGAAAAGTGCTATGCCGAAAAAATCATGCACGTCCGCGACGGCCAGGTGACGCCGATGCATTTTCACTGGCGCAAGCGGGAGGACATTATTAACCGCGGCGGCGGGAATCTGATTATTGAGTTATGGAATGCGGGCGCGCATGAAGAGACCGAAAACACCGACGTGACCGTCACGATAGACGGCTGTCGGCAGACGCACGCGCCCGGCAGCCAGCTGCGCCTCACGCCAGGGGAGAGCATCTGCCTGACGCCCGGCCTGTACCATAGCTTCTGGGGTGAACGCGGCTTTGGTGATGTGCTGGTGGGCGAAGTGTCGTCGGTCAATGACGATGAACACGACAACCACTTTTTACAGCCCATCGATCGCTACAACACCATTGAAGAAGACGAACCGGCGGTGCTGGTGCTGTGCAACGAGTACACCCTCTTTCGGATATAAGGAGTGAATGATGCCATTGATTTCTCTTGCCGACGGTCTGGCCCACGCCAGGGAACACCGCTACGCCCTGGGCGCGTTCAACGTGCTCGACTCCCATTTTCTGCGCGCGCTGTTTGCCGCCGCGAAGCAGGAACGCTCGCCGTTTATCATCAACATCGCCGAAGTGCATTTTAAGTACGTGTCTCTGGAGTCGCTGGTGGAAGCGGTGAAATTCGAAGCTGCCCGCCACGATATTCCCGTGGTGCTGAACCTCGACCACGGCCTGCATTTTGAGGCGGTGGTGCGCGCCCTGCGTTTAGGGTTCAGCTCGGTGATGTTCGACGGCTCCACGCTGAGCTATGAGGAAAATATCCGCCAGACCCGGGAAGTGGTGAAGATGTGCCACGCGGTGGGCGTCTCGGTAGAGGCGGAGCTGGGCGCGGTAGGCGGGGATGAAGGTGGCGCGCTGTACGGTCATGCGGATGAAGCCTTCTTTACCGACCCGCAGCTGGCGCGCGAATTTGTTGATTCAACCGGCATCGATGCGCTGGCGGTTGCCATTGGCAACGCGCACGGCAAATACAAGGGCGAGCCGAAGCTTGATTTTCCGCGTCTGGACGCCATTCGCCAGCAGACGGGCCTGCCGCTGGTTTTACACGGTGGCTCTGGCATAAGCGACACTGATTTCCGCCGCGCCATTGAACTCGGTATTCATAAAATCAATTTCTATACCGGCATGTCGCAGGCCGCACTTGCCGCCGTTGAGCAACGCATGGCGAACCGACAATCGCTTTACGATGAGTTTGCCGAGCTGCTGCTGGGCATTGAAGAGGCCATTACCGATACGGTTGCGGAACAGATGCGCATCTTCGGCAGTGCGGGGCAGGCCTAATGGAACGCAAAGGGATCGTCGCCGCAGGCAATATGCTGGTGGATCACGTCCACCAGATCGTACAGTGGCCGGAGCGCGGCTGGCTGGCAGAAATCACCCACAGCGAACGCTCAACCGGCGGTGCGCCGCTCAACGTTCTGCTGACGCTGGCAAAAATGCACGTCGGCCTGCCGTTACAGGCGGTGGGGCTGATTGGGGAAGACAGCGACGGAGACTATATTCTGGCGATGCTCGACCAGTATCACGTCAATCGCCAGCGCGTGCAGCGCACGACGTTCTCCCCAACGTCGATGTCGCAGGTGATGACCGACCCCAGCGGACAGCGCACCTTTTTCCACTCGCCGGGCGCCAACCGCCTGCTGGATCTTCCCGCCTTCGATCGTTTAGATGGATCGCTGAAGATCTTCCATCTCGGCTACCTGCTGCTGCTCGACAGTCTGGACATGCCGGATGACGAATTCGGCACCCGCAGCGCGCGGTTACTGGCACAGATGCACGATCAGGGGTATGAAACCTCGCTCGATCTGGTGTCCCGCAAGGGCGACCCGCGCTATCAGCCGCTGGTGCTCCCTGCCCTGCGCCATCTTGATTATCTGGTGATTAACGAGCTGGAAGCCGGTGAGTTTAGCGGGCTTGAGATCCGCGACAGCCATGATGCGCTGAACATGGCCCATATCGCCGACGCTGCCGCACAGCTGCTGGCGGCAGGCGTGCGACAGCGGGTGGTGATCCACTGTCCGGAAGGGGCATGGGGTGAAGCGCCGGGTGAAAAAGGGCAATGGGTTCCGTCGTGGAAGCTGACGCAGGACGAGATTATCGGTAGCGTCGGCGCGGGCGACGCGTTTTGCGCGGGCTTTTTATACGGCTGCCATGAATCCCTGCCGCTGACGGAGAGTATTTATCTGGCGCACGCCTGCGCGCGGGCCAGCCTGCTGGCGGCTAATGCAATTGACGGCGCGAAAACGCTGGCCGAGCTTCAGACGTTTATTCAGGAGAACGGTCAGGCGGCTTTCTCATGATGGGAAACGTCCGTGGCAAAAACATAGCCCAGACCGCGAATGGTTTTGATCAGCAGAGGCTGGTGCGGATTGACCTCAATTTTTCGCCGCAGCCGCATGATCAGTACGTCGATAGTGCGGTCAAAGACCTCAGCGCTTTCGCTGTGGGTCAGTTCAAGCAGCTGTTCACGGCTCAGTACCCGGCGGGCGTTTTGCGTTAATGCCAGCAGCAGGCCATATTCGCCCTGGGTTAACGGCACGGTATTACGCTGCGGATCGCTCAGCTCGCAGCGGGTGGTGTCCAGCGTCCAGCCGTTAAAAGCAATACCCTCAACGCGCGGCGCGGCAGGCTCCGCGGCCAGCGCGCCGGTACGACGCAGCACCGCCTTAACGCGGGCGACCACCACGCGCGGATTGAACGGTTTTCCGATGTAATCATCAGCGCCCATTTCCAGCCCAACGACCACATCTGATTCACTTCCCAGCCCCGTCAGCATCACCACCGGTAGCGACGGTCGCCGCTTTTGCATCTGCAGCAAAACCTGTAATCCGTTGATATCCGGCAGCATCATGTCCAGCAGAACCAGCGCAATGCCGGAGTCCTGCTGGACACGGTTCACCGCTTCCTGACCGGTGTGACACGTCAGCACGGTAAAGACGTGCTCGCTGAGCACATCCTGTAGCAGTTCGCAGACTGCGACATCATCATCAACCACCAGAATCGCCGGTTTCATCGCATGCTTCCGTCAGGGAATTATGTTAAGTCTGAACCATTCTGCCGCCGGCTCCAGCCGAATTGTTTTTTACGTGACGGAAATTCAATCCATGTCACATCCCCTGCCCTTTCGACACGTCAATTTTGACGATTGGCTGTTTTTCGTCAGGGTTTTGCCCCGCAAAGGGTCGTAAAGTCAGGAAATACCCATAGTAAAAACATGGCATAGAAGCTGCATATTGGGCAGGTAAGAACTGTTTAACTGGAGCAAAGTGATGAAAAAAGTCGTCACGGTTTGCCCTTATTGTGCCTCAGGTTGCAAGATCCACCTGGTGGTCGATAACGTCAAAATCGTCCGGGCGGAAGCGGCGCAGGGTAAAACCAATCAGGGCACGCTGTGCCTGAAAGGGTACTACGGCTGGGATTTTATTAACGATACCCAAATCCTCACCCCGCGCCTGAAAACCCCTATGATCCGCCGCGAGCGCGGCGGCAAGCTGGAAGCCGTCTCCTGGAATGAAGCGCTGGATTATGTTGCCACGCGCCTTAGCGCCATCAAGGCCAAGTATGGCCCGGATGCGATTCAGACCACCGGCTCCTCACGCGGAACCGGGAATGAAACCAACTATGTGATGCAAAAATTCGCGCGCGCCGTTATTGGTACCAATAACGTCGACTGCTGCGCTCGCGTCTGACACGGCCCATCGGTTGCAGGTCTGCACCAGTCGGTCGGTAACGGCGCAATGAGTAATGCCATCAATGAGATAGATAACACCGATCTGGTGTTCATCTTCGGCTATAACCCGGCGGATTCTCACCCTATCGTCGCGAATCACGTGATTCGCGCCAAACAGAACGGGGCGAAAATCATCGTCTGCGATCCGCGCAAA
>NZ_JABMCU010000221.1:0-6658 GCF_013179605.1 Enterobacter sp. CM29
GGCGAAAGTCGCGCAGGCGGATAACACCTTCGCCAAAGCGAGCGGGGCGAACGTCAACTGGCGCAAGTTCGACAGCGGCGCGGCAATTGTGCGGGCGTTAGCCTCGGGCGACGTGCAGATTGGCAACCTGGGTTCCAGCCCGCTGGCCGTTGCCGCCAGCCAGCAGGTGCCGATTGAAGTCTTCCTGCTGGCATCGCAGCTCGGAAATTCCGAAGCGCTGGTGGTGAAGAAAAGCATCACGAAACCCGAAGATTTGATTGGCAAACGCATCGCGGTGCCGTTTATCTCCACCACGCATTACAGCCTGCTGGCAGCGCTGAAACACTGGGGTATTAAGCCGGGCCAGGTGCAGATCATCAACCTGCAACCTCCAGCGATTATTGCCGCCTGGCAGCGTGGCGACATTGACGGAGCATACGTCTGGGCGCCCGCCGTCAACGAGCTGGAAAAAGATGGCACCGTGCTGACCGACTCCGAAAAAGTGGGGCAATGGGGGGCGCCAACACTTGATGTCTGGGTCGTTCGTAAGGACTTTGCCGAAAAACACCCTGAAGTGGTGAAAGCCTTCGCCAAAAGCGCCATCGACGCCCAGCAGCCTTACATCAGCAATCCGGATGAATGGCTGAAACAGCCCGCCAACCTGGAGAAACTCTCACGTCTGAGCGGCGTGCCGGAAGCTGACGTGCCGGGGCTGGTGAAAGGCAACACCTATCTGACACCTGCGCAGCAGGTCCAGCAGCTGAACGGGCCGGTGAGCAAAGCGATTGTCGACACTGCGACGTTCCTGAAAGAGCAGGGCAAAGTGCCTGCGGTAGCAGCGGATTACAGCCGGTTCGTGACCGACCGCTTTGTGAAATAAGGGGGCTGCGATGCTGAACATTACCAACCTGTCTGCCGATTACGGCGGCAAACCCGCCCTGAAAGAGATCAACCTGACGCTGGACAGCGGTGAACTGCTGGTCGTACTGGGGCCGTCAGGCTGCGGGAAAACGACGCTGCTGAACCTGATCGCCGGGTTTGTACCGTATCAGCACGGCACGATCCAACTCGAAGGAAAACGGGTAACGGGGCCGGGCGCAGAGCGCGGCGTGGTCTTCCAGAACGAAGGGCTACTTCCGTGGCGAAACGTGCAGGAAAACGTTGCGTTTGGTCTGCAACTGGCCGGCGTAGCGCGTGAACAGCGTCTGAATACGGCGCGCGACATGTTGAAAAAGGTCGGGCTGGAGGGGGCTGAAAAACGCTTTATCTGGCAGCTTTCAGGCGGGCAGCGTCAGCGCGTCGGGATTGCCCGTGCGCTGGCGGCTAACCCTCAGCTGCTGTTGCTGGACGAACCTTTCGGGGCGCTGGATGCCTTTACCCGTGAGCAGATGCAAACCCTGCTGCTGCGCCTGTGGCACGAAACCGGCAAGCAGGTGCTGTTAATCACCCACGATATCGAAGAGGCCGTGTTTATGGCGACGGAGCTGGTGCTGCTCTCACCGGGACCGGGACGCGTGCTGGAGCGTCTGCCGCTTGAGTTTGCCCGGCGCTATGTGGCGGGAGAGCCAGTACGCAGCATTAAATCAGACCCGCTATTTATCGAAAAACGGGAATACATCCTGAGCCGTGTGTTTGAACAGCGGGAGGCGTTCTCATGAGCATTGTCTTCAGTGAAAAAACGCGGCGGACGCGCCGTGCCTTACGCTGGCCTTTCTCTCGCCAGCTCACCTTAAGCGTCAGCACGCTGGTGGTGTTGCTGGCGGTATGGTGGGCGGTTGCCGCGCAGCAGTGGATCAGCCCGCTGTTTCTGCCCCCGCCAGGCCAGGTTCTGGAAAAACTGATCGCCATCGCCGGACCGCAGGGCTTTATGGATGCCACCCTCTGGCAGCATTTAGGCGCCAGTCTGACGCGTATTCTGGTGGCGCTGCTGGCGGCGGTCATTATTGGCGTTCCGGTGGGGATTGCGATGGGACTGAGCCCGACGGTGCGCGGCATTCTCGACCCGCTGATAGAGCTTTACCGTCCCGTACCGCCGCTGGCTTATCTGCCCCTGATGGTGATCTGGTTTGGCATCGGCGAGACGTCAAAGATCTTACTGATATATCTGGCTATTTTTGCGCCGGTAGCAATGTCGGCCCTGGCTGGCGTAAAGAGTGCGCAGCAGGTACGCATACGTGCGGCGCAGTCGCTCGGCGCCAGCCGCGCGCAGGTACTGCTGTTCGTCATTTTACCAGGTGCGCTGCCGGAGATATTGACCGGGTTGCGCATCGGCCTTGGGGTGGGCTGGTCAACGCTGGTGGCGGCAGAGCTGATTGCCGCCACGCGCGGCCTTGGGTTTATGGTGCAGTCGGCGGGAGAGTTCCTGGCGACTGACGTGGTACTGGCAGGGATCGCGGTCATCGCCGCGATCGCCTTTGGATTAGAACTGGGACTGCGCACGCTACAGCGTCGCCTGACGCCCTGGCATGGAGAAATACAATGAGTGAACGTCTGACGATTATCCCGCTGGGGCCGTACATTGGCGCGCAGGTGTCGGGCCTGGACGTAACCCGTCCGCTGAGCGATAACCAGTTTGAGCAGCTGTACCACGCGGTGCTGCGCCATCAGGTGGTGTTCCTGCGCGAGCAGGCCATCACCCCGCAACAGCAGCGCGCGCTGGCCCTGCGTTTTGGCGACCTGCATATCCACCCGGTCTACCCGCATGCGGAAGGGGTGGAGGAAATTATCGTGCTGGACACTCATAACGATAACCCGCCCGATAATGACAACTGGCATACGGATGTTACCTTTATCGACACACCGCCAGCCGGGGCGATTCTGGCAGCAAAACTACTGCCAGAGACCGGCGGCGATACGCTGTGGGCGAGCGGCATTGCGGCGTTTGAGGCGCTCTCCGCGCCGTTCCAGACCTTGCTAAGTGGCCTGCGGGCGGAGCATGATTTTAAAAAATCGTTCCAGGAGTATAAGTACCGTAAAACGGAAGAGGAGCACCAGCGCTGGCTGGATGCGGTCGCAAAACATCCGCCGCTGTTGCACCCGGTGGTGCGTACCCATCCGGTGACCGGCAAGCAGGCGCTGTTTGTGAACGAAGGGTTTACCTCGCGCATTGTGGACGTAACGGAAAAAGAGAGCGAGGCGCTGCTCAGCTTCCTGTTTGCGCATATCACGAAACCGGAGTTTCAGGTGCGCTGGCGCTGGCAGGAGAACGATCTGGCGATCTGGGATAACCGCGTCACGCAGCATTACGCCAATGCGGATTACCTGCCGCAGCGAAGGATTATGCAGCGGGCGACGATTTTGGGGGATAAGCCGTTCTACCGTGCGGTTTGAGCCCCTCACCCTAACCCTCCCCCCAAAGGGGCGAGGGGGCTGACCGGTGCGGTTTTCACCCTCTCCCTTTTAGGGAGAGGGCAGGGGTGAGGGTATTAAGTGCGCCTCTATATACCGCTGATAGCGGTTCGCCTTCAGATAACACAGATCCACCAGCACCAGCCCGTCGATACAGTTATTGAACGCCGGATCGCTGCCGAAATCGATAAACTGCACGCCGCCTGGCTCGCATAGCTCGGAATATTGTTTATAAAGCGGCGGAATACCGCAGCCCAGATTGCCGAGCAGGGATTTGAGCTTTGTCAGGTCATCCACGTAATCCACCCCGCTAAATTGCGCCAGCACGTCCGGGAGTGACGCCGGGTAGGGTTGACGCGAGGCGGCTAACGGGTGGCTGGCCGGAAACCAGAGACGATAAAACGCGACCAGCAGATCCCGGGCGGCAGGCGGTAAGCCGCCGGAGATGGACACCGGACCAAACAGGTAACGGTAATGTGGATAGCGCGCCAGATAGGCGCCAATGCCTGACCACAGGTAGTCCAGACCGCGACGTCCCCAGTAGCGCGGCTGTATAAAGCTGCGCCCCAGCTCAATGCCGTGCTCCAGTATGTCCTGCATTTTTTCGTCGTAGTGGAACAGGCTGTAACTGTACAATCCCTCGACGCCGCACTTTTCCACCTGCATGGCCGTTGGCATAAAGCGGTACGCGCCGACAATCTCGAGGTCATCATCATCCCACAGAATAAGGTGCAGATAGTCATCATCGTAGCTGTCGGTATCCCGGCGCTTTCCGCTGCCTTCCTCCACGGCGCGAAAGGCAATCTCGCGCAGTCGCCCCAGCTCGCGCAGCAGAGGCACCTCTTCCTGCCCGTTGCGCTGCCACAAATAGATGGTTTTACCATCGCTGGTTTTGCCCAGACATTCGGCCTGCGCCAGCTCCCGCTTCAGCGTGGCCCTGTCTTCCGGGCGGGCAATGGCGCACTGGGTTTTAAAGACGCCAGGCAATCCCTTGCCAAGTCGTATCACGTGCTGACGGCACTGCTCGGCCATCTCACGCGATGAAAGGGTAGAGCTAAACCGATCATTCCAGGCAATCTGCTGGCCGATTTTGATCGGCAGCTGGCTGTGGCGGCGGCGAAACATCTGTTGCATCAGCAGCAGCAGGGATACCGTCGGCGATACCAGGGTGCTGGCATAAAACAGCAGGCTGTTGTGGGCCTGAATATGTACCGGTAGCAGCGGTACCCGTAGTTTGCTGGCCAGCTTGATAAAGCCCGGATGCCACTTTTTATCGCGGATGCCTTTACGCGTTGGGCGGGAGACTTCGCCCGCCGGGAAGAAGATCAGCACGCCGGCGTTTTGCAGGTGCTGCTCCATCTGCACCAGAGATGCTTTTGCGGTTCTGCCGCCCATATTGTCCACGGGGATAAACAACGAGCTGAGGGGCTCAAGGTGAGACAGCATCCGGTTGGTGACAACCTTGACGTCCCGGCGCACGCGCGAAACGGCGTACAGTAGCGCCAGCCCATCCAGGGTGCCCGTCGGGTGGTTCGCTATCACAATGAGTGGGCCGTGTTCGGGGATTTGTTCGAGGTCTCGGGCGGAAATGGTGCAGAGAATATCAAGGTGTTCCAGAACCTGCTCTACCATATCCAGCCCTTTCAGGTGACGGTGGCTGGCGGCAAACTGCTGAAATTCGTCTTCGTGGAGCAGTCTTTTTAACAGACTTTTTTGCCAGGGTGCGGGCCTCGCCTGAGGCCAAAGGTCATCAAGAACGCTGTCGAGACTAAACATTGATCACTCCTCCTGCCGTCTTGCCCAGACAGTAGAAGGAGGAGATGTCGGTTGTATTGCAGTTTAGTGAAGATTCGCGCAGAGAGTAGGCCGGGTATGGCGAAGCCACCCGGCGCTAAAGCGGATTAACGCAGAATTTTCTTCTCAGCCAGATCCAACGCGAAGTAGCTGAAGATTAGATCCGCGCCCGCGCGTTTGATCGCACCCAGGCTTTCGAGGATCACTTTCTCTTCGTCGATGGCACCCGCCTGCGCGGCGAATTTGATCATCGCGTACTCGCCGCTCACCTGGTATGCGCCCAGCGGCAGTTCGGTGCGTTCGCGAATGTCGCGCAGGATATCCAGATACGCGCCGGCCGGTTTCACCATCAGACAGTCTGCGCCCTGTGCTTCATCGAGCAGAGATTCACGAATCGCTTCGCGGCGGTTCAGCGGGTTCATCTGATAGGTTTTACGATCGCCCTTCAGCGCCGTGCCCGCCGCTTCACGGAACGGGCCGTAGAAGGAGGAGGCGAATTTGGTGGAGTAGGACATGATGGCGGTGTCGGTAAAGCCTGCCGCATCCAGCGCATGACGAATAGCCTGAACCTGACCATCCATTGCCGCAGAAGGTGCAATGAAATCCGCACCTGCGGCGGCGGCAACCACCGCCTGCTTGCCCAGATTCAGCAGGGTCGCATCGTTGTCCACGCCGTGATCGCACAGCACACCGCAGTGGCCATGAGAGGTGTATTCGCAGAAGCAGGTATCGGACATGACGATCATCTCCGGCACACTCTCTTTGCAGATGCGCGACATGCGTGCCACGAGACCGTCTTCTTTCCATGCATCACTGCCGGTTGCGTCAGTGTGGTGGGAGATACCGAACGTCATCACCGAGCGGATGCCCGCATTCGCAATGCGTTCGATCTCGCGGGCCAGATGCTTTTCAGGAATGCGCATCACGCCCGGCATCGCGTCGATGGCTTTGTAGTCATCGATCTCTTCTTCAACAAAAATCGGCAACACCAGATCGTTTAAGGTCAGTGTTGTCTCTTCAAACATGGCGCGCAGTGCGGGTGACTTGCGCAGGCGACGGGGACGAGCAATTAAATCGGTCATGGTATGCCTGATGTTTGTGGAACAAAGAGGCTTAGTGTACCTGAAAGCGGAGAGTGGTGTTTTACTAAAGTTGTCTTTTAGATTTTCGAAATCGATTAATATACGCTACATGTATTTTGTATATATTATAAATCTTATTATGGTGTCCAGAGTGGTATGTGATATTGGTGAGGCTTCTATATTGGTTTGGGATTATAAATATAAATGATTTATTGCTTTTCATTATATGTGTCGAAGCAACTAAAGTAGTTTGCAATCAGTTGAATTTATAATATTTATTCATAATGATTGATATTGCCCTGGGTTTATAAGCTTATTTGTCTGAATACGGACTTAATGGAATCATTCATTGAACCTTTTCGAAGTGAAACTGCATAATTCCTTCCGCAATTAAACGTTGCCAAATGATTTGATGGACAAACTTGCTTACGTCCCTGAGGAGGGATGACCCAATG
>NZ_JABMCU010000222.1:0-6650 GCF_013179605.1 Enterobacter sp. CM29
AAGCGCAGCAGGCCTGGAACGAGAAGTTTGCTGCCTACAAAAAAGCGTATCCAGAGCTGGCGGCCGAATTTAACCGCCGCATGAGCGGTGGCCTGCCGGAAGACTGGGAAGAGAAAACTCAGGCGCTGATTGAAAACCTGCAATCTAACCCGGCGAAAATTGCTACCCGTAAGGCGTCACAAAACACCCTGAACGCGATTGGCCCTGTCCTGCCCGAACTGCTGGGCGGCTCGGCGGATCTGGCGCCAAGTAACCTCACCATCTGGTCTGGCTCTAAATCCCTGAAGGAAGACATTGCCGGAAACTATATCCACTACGGCGTGCGCGAGTTCGGGATGACCGCCATTGCCAACGGTATCGCCCACCATGGCGGCTTCGTGCCGTACACCGCCACCTTCCTGATGTTTGTCGAATATGCCCGTAACGCGGCGCGTATGGCGGCCCTGATGAAGGCGCGGCAAATCATGGTGTATACCCACGACTCCATCGGACTGGGTGAAGATGGGCCGACGCACCAGGCGGTAGAGCAGCTGGCGAGCCTGCGCCTGACGCCAAACTTCAGTACCTGGCGTCCGTGCGATCAGGTTGAAGCGGCTGTGGGCTGGAAGCTGGCCGTAGAGCGCCATAACGGACCCACAGCGCTGATCCTGTCGCGCCAGAACCTGGCGCAGATCGAGCGCACGCCGGAGCAGGTGAAAAATATCGCCCGCGGCGGGTACATCCTGAAAGACAGCGGCGGTAAGCCGGACGTGATCCTGATTGCCACCGGTTCAGAGGTGGAAATCACGGTAAAAGCGGCCGAGAAACTGACCGCCGAGGGTCACGCGGTGCGCGTGGTTTCCCTGCCTTCAACGGATATCTTTGATGCCCAGGATGAGGCGTACCGCGAATCGGTGCTGCCTTCAAACGTCGCGGCGCGCGTGGCGGTTGAAGCTGGCATTGCCGACTACTGGTACAAATATGTGGGTCTGAAAGGGGCGATTGTCGGCATGAAGGGTTACGGTGAATCCGCCCCGGCCGATAAGCTGTTCCCGTACTTCGGCTTTACCGTTGAGAACGTGGTGGAGAAGGCGCTGAGCGTGCTGTAGTGCCGTCTTCGTGCCCGGTGGCGGCTACGCCTTACCGGGCCTACAAATCGCTAAAACGTAGGCCCGGTAAGCGACAGCGCCCTACCTGGTGATCCACAGCGTGGGCCAGGCATCTGGCCCATTCCAGTTATCGCAGCTTGGCTCTTCCGCGTAGCGCACCAGGCGGAAACGCTGGCCGTTAAAACGCCAGCGGGTCTGGATCCCACAGTCGCCAATCCCGCGTCCCAGTGCCAGCGTGGTCAGCTCGCGCGTTTTTTCATCGAAGCTGGCATTCATCAGCTCCATGTCGCTACTCTGGCTGGAAGGGGTAAACGGCAGGCGCAATCTCACGCTTCTGGCAGCAAACGGTTTTTTACGCGACACCAGCCACGCCAGATCGACGGTGTTGTACGCCCCCGCCTCACAGCTGATGATCATCAGCGCTTTGTCATCGGTCAACGCGGTCACGCGCACTTCACGCCGGTTCGGATCGAGGGAGCACTGGCTGTGGTTCATGCGCCAGGTACCGTAATCCAGCAGATCGTTAAGTTCGTTATGCGTCAGCGGCGTTGGCGTGGGGTTCACCACTGCCACCTTTTTTAATGCCGGCGCAGGCGGCACGCTCAGCGGTGGACTATCTCCTTTTTTAATCCATGCCGTTTCACTTCCGACGCGTTTTTGCTGGGCATCAATAAACAGCAGCGCCGCTTTCAGACCGGCCAGAGAGATTGTCTGCTTCCCCCCGCGCAGGGTCAGCGCCTGCCCCTCCTGAATGGTTTTCAGAAACGTGGTGATGGTGCCCGTATCGTCTGTTTTAAGATGCCAGGGGGTTAACTGCCAGTGTTGCGACGTGAGCTGAAGCGGCACATTGTCGAGCAGCAGGCGCGGGGCAATGTCAGGCTCTTTCACCGGAGGCGTCGAAAGACCGCCGAGATCGATGCGCAGGCTGGCGTCCGTTTTTGCCCCCGCACTGCGGCTCAGCGTCATGACCAGACCGCGATGCTCGCCGGTGTTGCGCGCTACGCAGAAATTCTGGTTATTGCAGGTCACCTGCCAGTCTGAAAAAGACTGCTGCGCAGGCGCAGCCCACACCAAAGGCGCGGGAAGCACGCAAATGAAGAAGAGAAGAAAAACGCAGTAGCGCATGAACGGCACAGCCCCGGAAACGAATAGGTCAATCTGGGGCGTATCTTCGTGCCCTGGGCGGGCTGGCTCAATCGGATTTATCGGATAGATTTATCTGAAATACAACTTATCACGCTACCGACGCAGCATTCATCAAACCGCTGGTTTGCAGATACTGCAACAGGATCACCGCTTTACCGTCGCGGATCTCGCCGCTTTTCACCATGTCGACAGCCTGAGCGAAAGGCATTTCCAGCACTTCAATGTCTTCATCGTCCACGCCACCGCCCCGGTGCGTGCGCTGGGCATCGGTGTACTCCGCAATGAAGAAGTGAACCAGCTCGGTAACCCCGCCAGGGGACATAAACAGCTCAAAGACTTTCTGCACCGCCCCCACCTCAAAACCCGTCTCTTCAATGGCTTCTTTGCGGATACACACTTCCGGCTCATCGTCGTCCAGCAGACCTGCACAGGTTTCAATCAGACGTCCGTCCGCGTTGCCATTGACCCATGTCGCGATGCGAAACTGGCGGATCAGCACCACGCTTTGCTTTTCACGGTTATACAGCAGAATGGTTGCACCATTGCCCCGGTCGTAGACTTCGCGTTTATGGCGAATGACGTCCCCGCTCTTACGGGTGAGATCGTAAGTGATGTTACGCAGGACAAAGTAATTTTCAGAAAGGATTTTGTCTTTAATAACGGTAATGTTCAGGGACATACGGGCTCCACGGCAAAATGAGTCTGTTTATACTACGCCGTGATGCCCGCTTTGTCGCCCGTCTGCGTTAATGCATGTTGCGCGGCGGCACGCCAAGCCAGTCCATGATCCCCTGCGCGGCATGGCGCCCTTCCGCCATCGCGGTGACCACCAGATCCGCACCACGTACCGCATCACCGCCAGCAAAAATCTGCGGATTCGAGGTCTGGTAACGATAACGGCTCTCCACGGAGGCCCTGATGCGCCCCCAGTCGTCGGTTTCGACGCCCTGCGCCTGAAGCCACGGCATGGCGTGCGGATTAAACCCAAACGCCATGATCACCGCATCCGCTGGCATGACAAACTCACTGCCCGCCACCGGGACAGGACGACGCCGCCCCTGCGCATCCGGCTCGCCCAGACGGGTGCGCAGCATCCGGATACCGTTGACCTTCCCGTCGGTATCCAGCGTGAGCTCAACCGGCTGGACATTAAATTCAAACGCCGCGCCCTCTTCTTTCGCGTTTTTAACCTCTTTCTTTGAGCCCGGCATGTTGGCCTCGTCCCGCCGATAGGCGCAGGTTACTTTCGCCGCGCCATGTCGCAGCGCGGTGCGCACGCAGTCCATCGCCGTATCGCCCCCGCCCAGCACCACCACGTTTAACCCCTGCGTGTCAATAAACGGCTCGTCTGCGGCAGGATCAAGGCCCATCACATTCCGCGTATTTGCCACTAAAAACGGCAGCGCGTCGTACACGCCCGGCGCGTCTTCATGAGGGATACCTGCTTTCATGGAACGATAGGTCCCTACGCCGATGAACAGGGCATCGTAGTCGTTTTGCAGTTGGGCCATCGACACGTCTTTTCCCACCTCGCAGTTCAGCTCGAAGCGGATACCCATCGCGCTGAATATCTCTCTGCGCCGCGCTAACAGGGATTTATCCAGCTTGAAGGCCGGAATACCAAAGGTCAGCAATCCGCCGATTTCTGGATGGCGATCGTAGACCGTCACACCGATGCCGCTGCGCACCAGTACGTCGGCACAGGCCAGCCCTGCCGGACCGGCACCAATGATGGCGACGCGCTTACCGACCGGTGTAACGTGGCTGACGTCCGGCGTCCAGCCCATCGCCAGCGCCCGATCCGAGATATATCGTTCGATATTACCGATGGTTACCGCCCCTGACGCATCCCGCAGGGTGCAGGCGCCTTCACATAATCGATCCTGTGGACAGACGCGGCCGGTAATTTCCGGTAAACAGTTAGTCTGGTGAGAAAGCTCAGCCGCACCGATGATATCCCCCGCCCTGATCCGCTCAATCCACTGCGGAATATGGTTATGCAGCGGGCAGGTCCACTCGCAAATGCTGTGGTCGCCACATTTCAGGCACCGGGATGCTTCGCGCTGCGCCTGTTCCGGGCGAAACGGCAAGTAGATCTCGTTAAAATGGCCGGCGCGCGCGTCGGGGCTGAGCTTATCCGGCTCACCGCACGCCGGGGTGTTTTGCATCTGTTGCCGTTTGGTTTGCGGAGGGACTGACTGAACCGCCTCGCTGTGCCACGGCAGCGCGTCCAGCCTTGCGCTGCGCTGTCGGCGCTGTTTAACCAGCTTATCCAGCACGGCTGGGGTGGCGAGCGTAAGCACCTCTGCCGGGCAGTTTTCAACGCAGGCCGGGCCTTGCGGCCTTTCCAGGCAGAGGTCGCATTTGTGCGCCGAGGCCTTTACGCTGTCGTTTTCAAGCGGGGTGATCAGCATGTCCATCGTGCCAAACGGGCAGGCCACCACGCAGGCTTTACAGCCAATGCATTTTTGTTGATTGACCTGTACGCTGTCGCTGTGTTGCGTGATGGCTCCGTTCGGGCAGCTTTGCGCGCAGGGCGCATTTTCACAGTGGTGGCAGGTCACTGGGCTTTTTCGCAAGCCAGAGGTAAGGACCGTAATGCGGGGATGAAAATGGCGCTCGCTCAGCGCGTGCTGCTCCCCGTTGTGCGCCATCACACAGGCAACTTCGCAGGCGCGACAACCGATACACTGTTGAGCGTTGGCCATAATAAAACGATTCATAACAACACCTGTTTTTGGTTCAATAACCTTATTCTTTATATTGTTATCGTATTTACCCACAGTGGCATGGCGACGCAATGTTCAAATGCCCAGGAAGGCGAACTATTTCCAGTGAACCTGTGGCAGATCAATTTAATTCAGGAAGCTGATGAGTGACCGTTAAACGCCCCGTATCGGGAAGCCTGGCTCGGGCTTTCTTTTCGATGATTGTCTTGTCCGTTCTGATCAGCGCCATTGCGCTGGTTACACTCGCCAGCAGCCAGCGCGACGCCGAGGCGATTAACATCGCCGGATCGCTGCGCATGCAGAGCTACCGCCTGGGCTACGAAATGCAGCGCGCCAGCCCGTCACTGGCAGAGCACCGCGCGGTCTGGCAGAAAACGCTGAGCGCGCCTGCGTTGCAGAAGCTAAACCGCTGGTATGTGCCAGAGGACGTCAAACAGCGTTACCAGCAGTTGCAGCTTGGCTGGCAGGAGATGGACACGCGTATCGCCAGCGGCGATACCGGGTGGTATCAGAGCCACATAGAGGATTTCGTGGGCCGGATAGATGCCTTTGTGCTGGCGCTACAGCACTACACCGAACATAAGATTCAGCTGGTGATTTTCATGTCGCTGACGGGCGGCCTGGGCATCCTGCTGCTGGCGGTGATGACCCTGCGGCGCATCCGCCGTCAGGTTGTGCTGCCGCTGAATAATCTGGTGGCAGCGAGCGAGCGTATCGAACAGGGGCAGTTCGATACCCCCGCGCCGGATATTATGCTTCCCAACGAGCTGGGCCAGCTTTCCCGCGCCTTCAATCATATGTCGGCGGAATTACACACCCTGTACCGTTCCCTGGAGCACTCCGTTGCCGAAAAAACCCGCCACCTGAATGAAGCGCATCAGCAGCTTGAAATGCTGTTCAAATGCTCACAGGCGTTGAATACCGGGCAGATAGACAGCCACTGCTTCCGGCATATTTTGCAAATTGTGCATGACTATACGCAGATGAATTACCTGCAATTGCGCACCAGTGACGACTGGCAGCTTTACGAAGGACAGGAGTCCCCGGGCGAGAAAATGCACAATTTACCGGTTTTAATGCAGGACACCCTGTACGGCGAACTGCGCTGGCAAAGCGCGACCGGGGATGTTCCACTGCCGCTCATGGAAAGCGTGGCGACGATGCTGGGCCGGGGGCTCTATTTCAATCAGGCGCAGAAACATTATCAGCAGTTGCTGCTGATGGAAGAGCGCGCCACCATCGCGCGCGAGTTGCATGATTCGCTGGCGCAGGTGCTCTCCTATTTGCGTATTCAGCTTACGCTGCTGAAGCATGCCGTGCCGGGCGACAATGCCCCGGCCCAGACCATCATTACGGACTTCTCCCGCGAGCTGAATAACGCCTGGCACCAGCTACGCGAGCTGCTCACCACCTTCCGCCTGACGCTCAACCACGCCAATCTTCCTGCCGCGCTACAGGAGTCTCTCGACGGTTTGCAAAGCCAGACCAGCGCGAAGCTGGTGCTTGACTGCCGTCTCTCATCGCTTGCGCTGGACGCGCAAAAACAGGTGCACCTCTTACAGATTGTGCGTGAGGCAGTGCTGAATGCGATTAAACATGCCGACGCCAGCGAGATTGTGGTCAGCTGCGTCACCACCGCGGACGGTACTCACACGGTCACGATCCGTGACAACGGTATTGGTATCGG
>NZ_JABMCU010000223.1:0-6638 GCF_013179605.1 Enterobacter sp. CM29
CTGGCGCCGCTGTTCTGGTTTGTGGTGGGTGGTCCATGGGGACCAGTACTGCTGATGGGCTATGCTTTTCTGCGCGCCTGGCAGACCTGGCTTGCCCGCTATCTTACGCCGCATGAACGTCTCCAGTCCGGCATTGATGCCATTCTGCACGTGCTCGACTGGCTTCCGGTGCGACTGGTCGGCGTGGTCTATGCCCTCATCGGTCACGGTGAAAAGGCGTTGCCAGCGTGGTTTGCCTCCCTTGCAGACCGCCATACCGCGCAGTATCAGGTCTTAACCCGACTGGCTCAATTCTCGCTGGCTCGCGAGCCGCACACGAACAAAGTCGAAACGCCTAAAGCTGCCGTCTCGATGGCGAAAAAAACGTCGTTTGTGGTGGTGGTGATTGTGGCGTTGCTGACGATTTACGGCACGCTGGTCTGACCCAGCGCGCCGAAGCCGTTACAGCGTATCCGCAGGCGGGATGCCGAAATCAGGCATCCCGTTGTCGTCCCAGCGGACGAGCTTCAGGCGAGTGTGGCGATTCGGATCGTAAAGCGGATCGCCTTCAATTTCAGTGTAGTTTCGCGCGTGGTAGACCAGCACATCGTCGCCTTCCAGCGTCTGCGTAAAGCTGTTATGGCCTGGTCCATACTGACGGTTTTCGTAGCTGGTGACGAACACCGGGCGCGGGGATTTATGCCAGTTAGCCGGGTTTTGCGGATCGGCATCTACGTCTATCCACAGTAATCCCATGCAGTAATTCTCGTCGGTGGCGCTGGCGGAATAGCTGATAAATAGCTTATCACCATGGAACAGCACCGCCGGGCCTTCGTTGACCCAGAATCCGCGGCACTCCCAGTCATATTCCGGTTTACTGAGCATCACCGGCTCGCCTTTCAGCGTCCACGGATTTTCCGTTTCACACAGGTAAAGATTGGAGTTACCGGAAATGTCCGGGGCTTTTTGCGCCCACAGATACCAGCGTTTGCCCTGATGCACAAAGGTAGTGGCATCCAGCGCGAAGGTGTCAAACGGGGTTTTGATTTGCCCTTTTTCCACCCACGTACCGGTGAGCGGATCGCGATCTGCGCATTCAATGGCGAACATGCGATGCTGGAACATCCCGAGTTCGTCGAGCGCCTGGGTATGTGTGGCGGCAAAGTAGATGTACCACTTGCCGTCGATATGATGCAGTTCCGGTGCCCAGATCAGCTGGCTCATCGGACCGGTGTCGGGCTTGCGCCAGACAACTACCTCTTCGGCATTGCGTAAACCTTCCAGCGAGTCCGCGCGGCGGATCGCCAGCCGGTCATACTCCGGCACGGAGGCGATAAAGTAATATTGTCCTTCGTGACGCAGGATATACGGGTCGGCGCGTTGTTCAATAAACGGGTTTGGCCAGGTTTGCATTCGGCTTTCCTTATTTAGTCTCAGCGGCTTTAAATTCCTGATAGTCGCTCAGTTCACGATAGTTGGTGCGACGCTTCTCCAGATCGGACTGGATTTGCTTCATGGTCTCACGGTCCACTTTCAGCAGACGTACAACGCCCGCGGTAATTAAATATCCAATGCCAGGGATGACGGTAAAGAGCAGCACAATGCCGTTGATGGCATCCGCGCTCTGCGCTTTTGCGCCCGCGTCATAACCGTACCAGGAGAGCAGGAAGCCAACCATCGCCCCGGCAATCGCCAGACCCAGCTTCAGGAAGAAGATGTTGCCGGAGAAGCTGATCCCGGTGATACGTTTCCCGGTTTTCCATTCACCGTAGTCGTCCACGTCGGCCATCAGTGACCAGTGCAGAGGGGATGGGATCTGGTGCAGGATATTCAGCAGGACGTAAAGCACAACAATGGTTGTCGTCGCTTTCGGGTCGAAGAAGTAGAAGGCGCAGGAGAAAATCGCCAGCGCGATGTTGGTCCAGAAGAAGACGTTCAGCTTGCACCAGCGGTCGGTCAGCACTTTCGCCAGCATACTGCCGAACATCATGCCGACAACGCCCAGGCTGATAAACAGCGTGGCGAAATGGGTGCTTTGCCCCATTACCCAGGTGACGTAATACATGGTGGCCGCCATGCGGATAAAGCCCGGGCAGACGTTGCAGAGCGTCAGAAGCAGAATGCGCACCCACTGGTCATTCTTCCACACATCCTTCAGGTCGTTTTTCAGTTCGTCGTGGGTTTGTACCGCCGGGCGAACGCGCTCGCGCACCGTGGCGAAGCAGAACAGGAACATGCAGGTACCAATCAGCGCCAGCACGGTCATCGCCATCTGGTAGCCTTTGGCTTTGTTATCCCCACCGAACCAGTCGGCCATTGGCAGGAGCGTAAGCGACAGCAGCAGCGTGGCGATACCGACCATAACAAAACGATAGGACTGGCAGGCAACGCGCTCTTTCGGGTCGTTGGTGATTACGCCGCCGAGCGAGCAGTACGGAATGTTGATGGCGGTATAGGTCAGCGACAGCAGGAAGTAGGTGACAAATGCATAGATAACTTTGCTGTTATAGCTCCACTCTGGGGTGGTGAACATCAGGATGCTGAACAGCGCATAGGGGAAGGCAATCCACAGTAGCCATGGACGAAATCGGCCATATTTGCTGCGGGTACGGTCGGCAATCGCGCCCATGATTGGGTCCGTTACGGCGTCAATCACGCGAACGGACAGCAGCAGTACCCCAACCAGCGCAGGCGCCAGACCAAAAATATCCGTATAAAAATAGTTAACAAATAACATGATGGCGCCAAAGATAATGTTGCATCCGGCGTCACCCATGCCATAGCCGATCTTTTCTTTTACTGACAGTTTGTTGTTATCCATCGACAGATCTCCGGGTTTCGGTATGGAGAGAATTATTCGCTGGCAAACGGATATATGCGTTGCAATATAAGGGCGGTGATATGGAGGATTTTGCTGTTGGCGTGAATTTGTGAGGAAGGTAACAAGACGCTGTACCCGCAACCGCGGGTACAGCGAGAAAACACTTAGTGCGCTTTCACCGTTTTGGCATTTTTCTGTTTCACCATATAGCCCACGCCGAGGATCGCAATCCACACCGGGATGAGGTAGACGGAAATCGCCATGCCTGGCGTGATGAGCATGATGACCAGCACGGCCGCCATGAACAGCAGGCAAACCCAGTTCCCCAGCGGATAGAGCAGGGCAGGGAAGCGCGTGGTTACGCCCTGCTGCTGCTTGGCGCGGCGGAACTTGATGTGCGCGAGGCTAATCATCGCCCAGTTGATCACCAGCGCGGAAACCACCAACGCCATCAGCAGGCCGAAGGCCGATTCCGGTGCCAGGTAGTTAATCAGAACGCAAAGCGCCGTCACGACCGCCGACACGATAATGGTGTTAACCGGTACGCCACGTTTATCAACGGTAAGCAGCGCTTTCGGTGCGTTGCCCTGTTGCGCCAGGCCGAACAGCATACGGCTGTTGCAGTAAACGCAGCTGTTATAAACAGAGAGCGCGGCGGTCAGCACTACGACGTTGAGCGCGTTCGCCACGAAGGTGTCGCCCAGCTCGTGGAAGATCAGCACAAACGGGCTGGTATCCGCCGTGACGCGTGTCCATGGCAGCAGGGAGAGCAGGACCGCCAGGGAGCCCACGTAGAAGATCAGAATACGGTAGATAACCTGATTTGTGGCTTTCGGGATGCTCTGCTCCGGGTTGTCGGCTTCCGCGGCGGTGATGCCCACCAGCTCCAGACCGCCGAAGGAGAACATAATGATCGCCATCATCATTACCAGGCCGGTCATGCCGTGCGGCAGGAACCCGCCCTGTTCCCAGAGGTTGCGTACGGTTGCCTGCGGGCCACCGTTGCCGCTGAAGAGCAACCAGCCGCCAAAAATGATCATCGCTACAACGGCAATTACTTTGATAATGGCGAACCAGAACTCCATTTCCCCAAACACTTTCACGTTGGTCAGATTAATGGCGTTGATCAGCACGAAGAAGACTGCCGCAGACGCCCAAGTGGGGATCTCCGGGTACCAGAATTGAATGTATTTACCGACGGCGGTGAGTTCCGCCATAGCAACCAGCACGTAAAGAACCCAGTAGTTCCATCCAGAGGCGAAGCCCGCAAAGCTGCCCCAGTATTTATAGGCAAAGTGGCTAAAAGAGCCTGCAACCGGCTCCTCAACGACCATTTCCCCTAACTGGCGCATAATCAAAAACGCAATGAAACCTGCAATCGCGTAACCCAGAATGATGCCCGGACCGGCCGACTGGATAACGGACGCACTGCCCAGAAACAGGCCAGTACCAATAGCACCGCCCAGGGCGATGAGCTGAATATGGCGGTTTTTAAGACCGCGCTTTAGCTGATCGCCATGCTGTTGAGCTTCCATTTGAAACCTCGTGTGTGGTTGTTATGTTCACGCTGTGCGTGTGTAATTATGAAAGTCCATATTCTGTATTTATTTCTTTACGGTTAACGATACCGAAAAAAGCGGAGATGGCTTCCGTTAGCGCCAGAATAGTGGTAAGTGCCAGCGAATGCACCTGCTTTATGAAGGGATGATGACGACTTGAATAAAAAGAAACCAATTGTAAATCGGTACGTTAACCCCTCATACCCCAACCTATAGAATAGAAATGCGTCATAAGTGGGCGAATTTTCATATTTTGCCTTGTTGAATCGCTTCAGATTGCAAAAGCCCTCGTTTAAATATGGTTAAAACTGCCCCTTTGGGAGTAACCATTTCATTTGTGCAAAGTTACATTCCTGAAACGTTAGTTCTGTAAGGTTGTTAAAATGTGCCGGGTTTCCTGATTTCAATCAAAACCAATATGGACAGAAGGTGAATACTTTGTTACTTTAGCGATACGAACATGAAATTGGTAAGACCAATTGACTCCGGGCAAAAAGGCGTAAGACAGGGAATATGGCCTACAGCAAAATTCGCCAACCAAAACTTTCCGATGTGATTGAGCAGCAGCTGGAGTTTTTGATTCTCGAAGGGACACTGCGCCCGGGCGAGAAACTCCCGCCAGAACGCGAGCTGGCAAAACAGTTCGACGTTTCACGCCCCTCTCTGCGTGAGGCGATTCAACGTCTCGAAGCAAAGGGCCTGTTGCTCCGTCGTCAGGGTGGCGGAACCTTTGTGCAAAACAGCCTGTGGCAGAGCTTCAGCGACCCGCTGGTAGAACTTCTCTCTGACCACCCAGAATCCCAGTTTGATCTGCTTGAGACCCGTCACGCGCTGGAAGGTATCGCGGCCTATTACGCCGCCCTTCGCAGCACTGATGAAGACCGCGTACGTATTCGCGAGCTGCATCAGGCCATTGAACGGGCACAGCAGTCCGGCGACTTAGACGCCGAATCCAGCGCCGTTGTCCAGTATCAAATTGCCGTCACCGAAGCAGCGCACAACGTGGTGCTCCTCCATCTGCTACGCTGCATGGAGCCCATGCTGGCCCAGAACGTTCGTCAGAATTTTGAATTGTTGTATGCCCGTCGGGAGATGCTCCCGCTGGTAAGCAACCATCGCACCCGAGTATTCGAGGCGATAATGGCCGGGGAACCGGAGCAGGCGCGTGAAGCGTCGCACCGCCATCTGGCTTTCATTGAGGAAATCTTGCTGGACCGCAGCCGTGAACAATCGCGTCGCGAGCGTTCATTGCGCCGCATACAGCAACGAAAGGATTAAGCGCCAGGTACTTTTAGAGCGCGGCAACTAAACGCAGAACCTGTCTTATTGTGTTCTTAACCGAGAGCACAATGGGACAGGTTCCAGACAAATCAACGTATTAGATAGATAAGGAATACCCCCATGTCAGAACGTCTCCAAAATGACGTGGATCCGATCGAAACTCGCGACTGGCTACAGGCGATCGAATCGGTCATCCGTGAAGAAGGTGTTGAGCGTGCTCAGTATCTGATTGATCAGCTGCTTTCAGAAGCGCGCAAAGGCGGCGTGAAAGTGGCTTCAGGTGCAGGGGCTAGCAACTACGTAAACACGATTGCCGTCGAAGACGAACCGGAATACCCGGGCAATCTGGATCTGGAACGCCGTATCCGTTCTGCTATCCGCTGGAACGCTATCATGACCGTTCTGCGCGCATCCAAGAAAGATCTGGAACTGGGTGGCCACATGGCGTCCTTCCAGTCCTCTGCGACCGTTTACGAAGTGTGCTTCAACCACTTCTTCCGTGCAGCCAACGAGAAAGACGGCGGCGATCTGGTGTACTTCCAGGGCCACATCTCTCCGGGCATCTATGCACGTGCCTTCCTGGAAGGTCGTCTGACTGAAGAGCAGATGAACAACTTCCGTCAGGAAGTTCACGGTAAGGGTCTGTCTTCTTATCCGCACCCTAAACTGATGCCTGAGTTCTGGCAGTTCCCGACCGTATCTATGGGTCTGGGTCCTATTGGTGCAATCTATCAGGCTAAATTCCTGAAGTACCTGGAACACCGTGGTCTGAAAGACACCTCTGAGCAGACCGTTTACGCCTTCCTGGGCGACGGTGAAATGGATGAGCCAGAATCTAAAGGCGCGATCACCATCGCGACCCGTGAGAAGCTGGACAACCTGTGCTTCATCATCAACTGTAACCTGCAACGTCTGGATGGTCCGGTAACCGGTAACGGCAAGATCATTAACGAACTGGAAGGCATCTTCGCGGGTGCAGGCTGGAACGTGATCAAAGT
>NZ_JABMCU010000224.1:0-6627 GCF_013179605.1 Enterobacter sp. CM29
TGTGCTGGGAAGGGCTGTGTGCGCCTTCACCCACGCTGATTTTTACCTCGCCATCGCACCAGTTCCCTTACGGAAGCGTGCTCAACGCGCGGCGGCGTCTGGCGCTGCTGGAACTGGCCCGGCAGCACAGCGCGTGGATCATTGAGGACGATTACGACAGCGAATTCCGTTATGCCGGTGAGCCCGTACCGGCGATGCTGGGAATGGTCAACAATGCGCCCGTTGTGTATCTGGGGACGTTCAGCAAAACGCTGTTTCCGTCGCTCAGAATGGGGTTCATGGTATTACCGCCAGCGCTGGCGAAGGCAGCGCGTCCGGCCATCGGCTCGCTGCTGCGCGGCGGGCATCGCGCTGAACAGCGCACCCTGGCGCTATTTATTGAGGAAGGCCACTATGCGCGACATCTTGCCGCCATGCGCCGACTTTATCGTAAGCGATACCGCCAGCTGCGGGAGGTGCTAAGCGCAGAGCTTCATACGCCGCACCGTGTTCTTGCCGGAGAAGGAGGGATGCACCTGGCGCTGGCGATTGACGGTATCGACGACCAGCGGCTGGTGGAGCAGGCAAGAGCGTTTCAGCTGGCACCCGCTGCACTGAGCGGGTACTACCTTGAGACGACGCAGGGGCAAACCGGTCTGGTTTTAGGTTACGGCAATACCTCTGCTTCGCAGTTTGCGCCGGGTATTCGACGTCTTCAGGCGCTCATTACACAGCAGCGGGGCGGGAAAGGGTAAAGACATCATAAAAAGAGAGCTGACCCTTGGTGATGACCATTTTCTGCAACTTCTCTTTTTGCCCGGCTTCGACAGCCGGCGAGTGCAGGATGCTGTCGATCAGCTCCTTCGGCACGTAACGCGTGTTGTACCACTCCCCGTTGTAGCAGACGCGGAAATCGAGTACGTCGATATCTTCATACCGGTAACGCGGATTGACGTCGAAAAAGAAAAACGCGTTAAACACCACGAACAGCACAACCAGCAGCCAGACGGAATCGACCAGCGTTTCAGACTTCAGCATGACGATAAGCGTTGCCAGCCAGGCGGCGTACATGGCGACGAACAATCCGGGATGTTTGCGAATAAAGCTGATGCTAAAGCGCGGACGATTGTCGCGCTTTTCGCGGGTATTGAGCTCGTCGATGGTGGCGGTAAGCAGGCGCTGTATCTCTGTCATTTTTTGCCTTTATGATTGTTAAAAATACAGGTGATCTGCCTATTTTATGAGAGGGGTTTATGCGATGAAAGTAACAGTTATGCCAGGAAAAAGCATAACAGTTACTCAGGATGCGCTTAGATCATTTTAATGATTTTCGCCGGATTCCCGCCCACTACCGCATTGGCCGGCACGTCTTTGGTCACTACCGCGCCGGAAGCGATAACCGCATTATCGCCAATGGTCACGCCCGGATTAATCACCGCGCGTCCGCCGATCCAGACGTTATGGCCTATGGTGACCGATTTACCGTACTCCAGCCCGCTGTTACGTTCGGTCGCGTCCAGAGGATGCGTGGCCGTATAAATGTGCACCCCCGGTGCGAGCATACAGTTATCGCCAATGCGGATAGGGCAGACGTCCAGCATGACGCAGTCGAAGTTGGCGTAAAAATTGTTGCCCAGATAGATGTTATAGCCGTAGTCGCAGCGGAAGCTCGGCTCAATATAAGTGCCTTCGCTTTGACCCAGCAGGTCAGCTAATAAGGCGCGACGTTCGGCCTTCTCATCGGGTGCGGTATGGTTATAGCGGTGAACAATATGACGAGCGCGTAAACGGTCAGCCCTCAGCGTGTCATCGCCGGGGCGATAATATTCACCGGCAATCATCTTCTGTTTTTCTTCACTCATGGGAACCTCTCTGGAATCGTTTTACGTAGCGTAAAGAGGATTATCCAGAAAGGGAACGTTCCCTAAAAGTGGCTGTGACGGGAGTCACAACATTCTTGCGTATAAATACGGTTTATACGGGGACCTGGCGTTTGCACTTGAAGCGTAATACGAAAGGTAAATTCAGCTTAACAACGGGCGTAGTGCCTTAAAGTCTCTCTTCAACGACTAACGAACAAATTTCCATACCGAAGAGGGGATCTTGTCATAGAGTTTATTCATGGTCAGTTCAGCAAGACGATGGTCGGCAGCTGAATAAAATACCGCCAGTTCATTATCAGACAGCTCGTATTTATTTTTCTCAATAACACGTTCGAGCGTGTCAATTGACTGACAGCGTCGCAGGCGCATCAAATAATCGACTTTAGTTAATGGTTTATCAGACATAAAATTCACCTTAGTATTTGTAATAATTTTAACAGGAAAGACTAACCGGATTAGCTCTGCTGACATTCGTGAAGCAGCGAAATAGACGGTTTCCTGATTTACGCCATTTCTGCAAATCCTGTGCGTTAATGCCGTAGCTGCTGAACAACATAAAGGTGTCGTCCAGGTATTCATCAATTTGCTCTATCAACTTATTATCTTCATTGTACTTAATTTTATAATTAAGTGCGAAGGTTGCGATATGCTCGATCAGCTCATTAAGCTGTAAATTGATAGCAGACGTTGGATCGTTCACCCAGCCATGGTTACTTTCTTCAAGATTGGCAAGGCAGTCATGGTACAAGGATTCGCAGAGAAATTTCAACTGCGCGATATCATGCCTTTTTGGCGAGTACTCGTCCATAGCGCATCCCCTTCTGAGTGATTTTTTACTCACCGAACATCATGTCGGGATGGATACAACTTGCTTAGCCACACGGGAGCTGTGTTCCTGATAACTCTAACTATAAGCCACTCTGATCAGGATTTCACCGCGCTATTACGAAAAATTACAATTAAAACGTTTCCTTGCGAGCGCTTACGCAAATGTGACCTCAGACGCGAACACTTTTATCGAGAGAAACCCTTTTTTTAATCCGTTCCTTAAGATTCATTGAGTTAGCGCAATGTTTCATTTGAAGTCCGGATTCAGATGTCTTCGGCATTTACGATGATTTAGGATTTGTCCGAATATTTTAGACGATGAATTGATATTAAAAGAATGCTGAATTCTACGATTAGCTTATCGGATTATTATGATAAGTCTTATCAGGACGGGTGAAAATAAATAAAACGACAATAAGACTATTTTATGAATTTTTCTGAAAATGAAAAAGGCCGCAAATGCGGCCTTTTTATCATGTGAAACCGGTATCAGTGATGTTCTACCGAATGATTGTGCTCCACATCTTCATTTTTGCGGCTAAAGCGGCGACGTACCACCACGAAGAACACCGGTACAAAGAAGATGGCGAGAACGGTCGCAGTGACCATACCACCCATTACACCGGTACCTACCGCGTTCTGTGCGCCGGAGCCTGCGCCTGAGCTGATAACCAGCGGCATAACGCCGAGGATAAACGCCAGGGACGTCATCAGGATTGGACGCAGACGCATACGAACGGCTTCAAGCGTTGCTTCAATCAGGCCTTTACCTTCTTTCTCCATCAGATCTTTGGCGAATTCGACGATAAGTATCGCGTTCTTCGCCGACAAGCCAATGGTTGTCAGCAGGCCCACCTGGAAGTAAACGTCGTTAGTCAGCCCTCGGAAGGTTGCGGCAAGCAGCGCACCGATAACCCCCAGCGGAACCACGAGCATAACGGAGAACGGAATCGACCAGCTCTCATACAATGCCGCCAGACACAGGAACACCACAATCAGTGAAATGGCGTACAGGGCAGGGGCCTGGTTACCGGACAGACGTTCCTGATAGGACATACCGGTCCAGTCGTAGCCAATACCCGCAGGCAGTTTGCTGGCCAACTCTTCCATCAGGTTCATGGCTTCACCGGTGCTTCGGCCCGGCGCCGCCTGACCGAGGATCTCCATCGATGGCAAGCCGTTATAACGCTCCAGACGCGGCGAACCGTATTCCCAGCGCGAAGTTGAGAAGGCGGAGAACGGCACCATCTGGCCATCGCTGCCGCGAACGTACCAGTTGTTGATATCGTTCGGCAGCATACGGTATTGCGCTTCGGACATGACGTACACTTTCTTCACGCGACCACGGTCGATGAAGTCGTTGACGTAGCTGCCACCCCAGGCTGCACCCAGCGTGGTATTGATGTCACTGATGGACACACCCAGCGCCTGTGCTTTTTCCTGGTCGATATCGATCTTGTACTGCGGCGTATCTTCCAGACCGTTAGGACGCACGCCCACCAGCAGGTCAGGGTGTTTAGCCACCTCGCCAAATAGCTGGTTACGCGCCTGAGTCAGTTTTTCGTGGCCCAGACCGCCCTGGTCAATCAGCTGGAAGTCGAAGCCGGTCGCCGTACCCAGTTCAACAATCGCTGGCAGGTTAAAGGCGAAGACCATCGCATCTTTAATCTGTGAGAAGGTACCCATGGCCCGGTTGGTAATGGCTTCAACTTTGTTCTCATCACCCGGGCGTTCGGACCAGTCTTTCAGAGAAACGAAGGCAATACCGGTGTTCTGACCACGACCCGCGAAGCCAAAGCCGTTAACCGCAAACACGGATTCGACGTTGTCTTTCTCTTTGGTCAGGAAGTAGTCGGTCATCTCATCCAGCACTTTTTGCGTACGTTCTTGCGTCGCACCCGCCGGAAGCTGAGCCATGCTCAGGAACACGCCCTGGTCTTCATCTGGCAGGAACGAGCTTGGCAGACGAACAAACAGGAAAGCCATGCCCACCACGATGATGATATAGAGCAGCAGATAACGACCGGTGCTGCGCAGGATGTTCCCCACGCTGTCGGTGTAGTGATGCGTACTCTTATCAAACATGCGGTTAAACCAGCCGAAGAACCCTTTGTGCTCGCCGTGGCCACCTTTCTTAATCGGCTTCAGCATGGTCGCACACAGGGCTGGCGTCAGGATCAGGGCTACCAGCACCGACAGCGCCATCGCGGAAACGATGGTAATAGAGAACTGACGGTAAATCGCACCGGTTGAACCCCCGAAGAAGGCCATCGGGATAAATACCGCAGACAGAACCATCGCGATACCGACCAGCGCGCCCTGGATCTGGCCCATTGATTTACGGGTTGCTTCCTTCGGCGGCAGGCCTTCTTCCGCCATCACACGCTCAACGTTTTCGACCACTACGATGGCGTCATCCACCAGCAGGCCGATGGCGAGCACCATCCCGAACATCGTCAGGGTGTTTATCGAATAGCCAAATATCGCCAGAACCGCGAAGGTGCCGAGCAGTACAACCGGCACGGCGATGGTTGGGATCAGCGTTGCGCGGAAGTTTTGCAGGAACAGGTACATTACCAGGAAGACGAGGATGATCGCCTCAACCAGGGTTTTTACCACTTCGTGAATCGAAATTTTAACGAACGGCGTGGTGTCATACGGGTAAACAATTTTCAGACCTGACGGGAAGAAAGGTTCCATCTTCTTCAGTTCTGCACGGATAGCCGTCGCGGTGTCCAGGGCGTTCGCCCCAGTCGCCAGTTTGATACCTAAACCGGAAGCCGGTTTACCGTTGAACTTCGCAATAACGTCGTAGTTCTCGCCACCCAGCTCCACTTTCGCCACGTCACGCAGGCGAACCTGCGAACCGTCCTGATTCACCTTCAGCAGAATTTTACTGAACTCATCCGCCGAGGTCAGACGCGTTTGCGCGATGATAGACGCGTTAAGCTGCTGGCCTTTCACCGGCGGCGTGCCGCCTAACTGACCGGCTGCAACCTGGGCGTTTTGCGCTTTAATTGCGCTGATCACGTCAACCGGGGTCAGCTGGAAGTTGTTCAGCTTATTCGGATCCATCCAGATACGCATCGCGTACTGTGAACCGAACAGCTGAACATCACCCACACCAGACGTACGGCTGATGGCGTCCTTCATGTTGGCGCCCACGTAGTCGGAAATATCTTCCTGCGTCATGGTGCCATCGGTGTTAATCACGCCGACAACCATCAGGAAGCTACTGGACGATTTCTCGACGCTCACACCCTGTTGTTGCACTTCCTGCGGCAGCAGGGGCATCGCCAGCTGCAGTTTGTTCTGCACCTGAACCTGCGCAATGTCCGCATCCGTACCGGATTCAAAGGTCAGGGTAATCTGAACTGTACCGGTTGAGTCACTGTTTGAGGACATGTACATCAGGTTATCGATACCGTTCATGTTCTGTTCGATAACCTGCGTAACGGTGTCCTGCACCGTTTTGGCATCAGCGCCCGGGTAGGTTGCGGAGATCGTCACTGCCGGCGGCGCAATCGTTGGATATTGCGCAACAGGCAGCTTCAGGATCGCAAGTCCCCCGGCCAGCATGATGATAATGGCGATCACCCACGCAAATATGGGGCGATCGATAAAGAAATTAGGCATGTCTTAACGGCTCCTGTTTAAGTTAAGACTTGGTTTGTTCTGACTGGCCAGCGGCCGATGCTTGTTGTTTGTCGTCAGATTTCACTTCCTGAGCTTTGACCTGCGCGCCAGGACGAACTTTTTGCAAACCAGTAATAATCACGCGATCGCCATCTTTCAGACCTTCCGTTACCAGCCACTTGTCGCCAATCGCCTGCGTTGCAGTGATATTGCGTGTTTCGACTTTGTTATCGGCACCCACAACCAGCGCGCTCGCATCGCCGCGTGGCGTACGGGTCACACCTTGCTGCGGAACCAGAAT
>NZ_JABMCU010000225.1:0-6627 GCF_013179605.1 Enterobacter sp. CM29
ATCCTTCTATGCAACTCGCTGAAGCACATTAAAAATTCTGATTAAAACGCTATGCTTCACACATTTCACTGATTCATGTAACAAACTGTTTAAGATTTGCTATCTTATCTGCGTGCGGCCTTAATTTTCAGGCGGCGTCCATGCGAAAACAACCCATAAAAATCAGGCGCAGCCACGATTTCCCTGGTGTTGGCGCAGTATTCGCGCACCCCGGTATAGCCGGGGTCATTTTTTTCGGGATTCTACCCAGGCTTTCAGCACTGCCACATCGTTTTGCCACTCTTGTTTCATCTCTTCAACCCAATCACCTACGTTATCTTCCCAGGCAGGTAAATCAGGCGACTGAATCTGTTGGCCCAGCTGCTGGAGATGGCGTAACCCGACTGAACCAGCTGCGCCTTTGATTTTATGTCCCTCTTCGACGATGCCCTTCTGGTCACGCGCCGTCAGGTTGGATTCGAGCACGTTCAGATAGCCCGGCATCATTTTTTCGAACACGGCCAGGCCATCGGTGATCAGTTTGGGTCCCACCAGATCGATATACTGCTCCAGCATGGCGGTATCCAGTATCGTTTGGGTTTTGGCGCTATCAACAGACGTCATGGTGCTCTCCTCTTCATCACAGGTATCCCAGAACTTCTTGATCATCGCCGTCAGGGCAGGTACTGCCAGCGGCTTGCTGAGCACATCGTCCATACCGGCCTCGAGGTACTCTTTTTTATCTTTCAGCACGTTTGCGGTCAACGCAACCAGCGGCGGCAGCTCGTCAGGAGCATATTTGCGCGTCAGCTCGCGGGAGATATCCAGCCCGGTCATGTCCGGTAGCTGAATATCGAGCAGCACCAGGTCGTACTCGCCCGGCGTGAACATCTCCAGCGCGGCTTTGCCGGTCATCGCGACATCCACGCTGTTACCGAGTTTTTCCAGTACCGACCGGGCGACAATGACGTTCAGCTCAATATCTTCAACCAGCAGGACGTGCAGGGCTGGAAGCGGCATATCATCGTTCTCAAACGTATCTTCCACTTCTTCAGCAACAGCAGGGGCGTGGACGGTAAGCGTAAAGGTGGAGCCTTTACCCGGCTGGCTGGCAACGGTGATATCCCCACCCATACTTTTCGCCAGACGTTTCGACACCGCCAGGCCAATGCCCGTGCCGGTCGCCGGTTTACCGCCGTGGCTGTCTTTAACCTGATAATACATGGCGAAGATCTTATCCTGCTCATCCTGAGGAATGCCGATACCCGAGTCCTCAACTTCAAAGTGCAGCATGTCCCCCTCATCATAGCGAATGCGCACCGCAACCCGTCCCTTCTGGGTAAACTTCACGGCGTTGCTGATGAGATTCCACAGGATCTGACGCAGACGCGTGCCGTCCGTCACCACTTTATGCGGCAGCGGCAGCGTCGGTTCCATCACGAAGCTCAACCCTTTCTGCTGGGCCTGCAAACCTGACAGGTTCTCCAGGTCCGCGAGGAAGCCGGTAAAATCAACCGGCTGGTTGTCGAGCTGAACCTTACGGCGCTCCATCTTATCCATGTCGATAATATCATTGAAGATATTGCCCAGCGTGACCGCCGAGACGTGGATCGTTTTGAGGTATTTTTCCTGCTCGCTGGTCAGGTCGGTATCCAGCAGAATACGGCTCAGCCCCACGATACCGTTTAGCGGCGTACGAAGCTCATGGCTGATGGTGGAGATGAAGGTGGTCTTGTCACGACTGGCGCGCTCCAGCGCATCCTGATATCGCTTACGCTCGGTGATATCACGGCCAAAGCCCATCAGACCATGACGTTTACCCACCCGGTCGTAATAAGGCACTTTGCGGATTTCAAAGCAGGCTTTGCGCCCGTCGGGATAATCCAGCCACTGCTCATAGGTCAACGAGACGTTATGGCGGAAGACCTTTTCATCCGTCTCCATCACTTTTGCCGCCGCCTCTTCGGAATAGACATCCTGAGGTTTCAGGTGTATCAGCTGCTTTTCGCTTTTCCCGGTCAACAGTTCCATGGCCCGGTTACAGCCGGAGAACTCTTTATCTTCATTACGGTAGAACACCAGATCCGGCGACGCATCGAGGAACGAGCGCAGGAAAGAGGATTGCTGTTCAAGCTGGATCTGCGTGACCTCACGCTCTTTCATCTCAATTTTCAGCTGCTCCAGCGTGGTCTGACGCTCGGCTTCCGCCTTCTCACGGTCTGAAATTTCCTGATTCAGCTGGGCAATGTTGTCCTTGAGCTGAACGTTGAGTTTAAGATCGCGCTCGCGCATCTCTTCCAGCTTATCCACCAGTTTCGATAAACGCTGTCGGGACTCTTCCAGCTGCTCAACCACCACGGAGAGGAAATAGACCGCCCATGGGGTGATCAGCAGGCCAAAGAAAATAGAGCGGATCACGTCGATGCTCTCGACCTGACCATGCAGAACCATGGTCACGGCCATTTGCACGACGATGGCCAGAACGACCAGCGCCAGCGCCAGCAGCATGGAAAAACGCACCAGCCCGAGCTTCATCATCAGGTCGACGTAGTACTGGGCCAGCATTCGAATTTGCTTCATAGAGGATCCCTTCACGACTTTATCGCTCAATAATACTCAAATTCACGGCGAGGCGTTGAAGGTTGTGAGAAAAAGTGCGGGGTGAAACAGGAGATTAGCCTCGCCCCCGGGCAAGCGGGAGCGAGGAAGAAGGTTTATCAGGAGCGTTTTAGCAGCATCCAGAGGCTGATCAGGAAGAAACTGGCGCTCGGCAACAGCGCGCCGATAATTGGCGGAATGCCATACACCAGCGTCAGCGGACCAAAAATCTGATCGAGGACGTAGAACACGAAGCCAAAGCTGATACCGGTTACCACGCGAACCCCCATCGGCACGCTACGTAGCGGTCCAAAGATGAACGACAGCGCCATCAGCATCATCACCGCCACGGACAGCGGCTGGAAGATTTTGCTCCACATGTTGAGCTGGTAACGCCCCGCATCCTGCCCGCTCGATTTCAGATACTTCACGTAGTTATGCAGACCGCTGATGGAGAGCGCATCGGGATCAAGCGCCACGACGCCAAGCTTGTCCGGCGTCAGGTCGGTTTTCCAGGTACCGCTAACGGTCTGCGAACCGGTGATCTGTTTCGGGTTAGTCAGGTCAGATTCATCAACCTGGGATAACCGCCACAGCTTGTTGTTTGCATCAAATTTAGCAGAGGCGGCATAACGCACTGACTGCAAACGACGATCGTTATTGAAAGCATAGATACTCACGCCACCCAGCTCGTCATCCCCTTTCACGCGTTCGATATAGACGAAGTTCTGGCCATCTTTCGCCCATAATCCCTGCTGCGTGGAGAGCAGAGAACCGCCGTACATCGCCTGAGCACGGTAGTTACGCGCCATCTGTTCGCCCTGCGGCGCGACCCATTCGCCGATCGCCATGGTCAGCAGCACCAGCGGGATCGCGGTTTTCATCACCGACAGCGCAACCTGCATACGGGTAAAGCCCGATGCCTGCATCACCACCAGTTCGCTACGCTGAGCCAGCATCCCCAGGCCCAGCAGCGCACCCAGCAGGGCCGCCATCGGGAAGAAGATCTGCACATCTTTTGGTACGCTGAGCAGGGTGTACATCCCGGCGCCCAACGCGTCGTAACTCCCCTGCCCGGCTTTTTTCAGCTGGTCGACAAATTTGATAATGCCCGAGAGCGACACCAGCATGAACAGGGTCATCATGATGGTGGTAAAAATTGTTTTACCGATATAGCGGTCAAGTACGCCAAACGCCTGCATTAGATGGCTCCTTTACGCGTAAACCGGGCACGAAGACGACGCACAGGCACCGTGTCCCACAAGTTGAGTCCGACTGCCAGCAGCAGATACAAACCATTCACGACCCAGGTCCAGATCATCGGGTCAATTTTTCCTTTCCCGCCGTTAGACTTGATTGAGGTTTGCAGCAGGAAGAACACCAGATACAGCAGCATCGCTGGCAGCATCGACAGCACGCGGCCCTGGCGCGGGTTTACCACGCTCAGCGGCACTACCATCAGCGCCATCATAAATACGGTGAATACCAGCGTGATACGCCAGTGCAGTTCAGCACGCGCACGATCGGTATCAGTATTCATTAAGGTGCGCATATCCATCTGCTCAGTATCCGTTGGATCGAGCGCGACGGCCTGATGACCAATGATGGCCTGGTAGTTCTGGAAATCGGTGATACGGAAGTCACGCAGCATAGCCGTGCCTTCGAAACGCGTTCCTTTGTTCAGCGTGACAACCTGAGAGCCGTCTTTACGCTGCGCCAGCTGACCGGAATCCGCCACTACCACAGAAGGGCGAGCGTTACCTTTCGGGCGCAGTTGAGCAAGAAACACGTCATTGAAGCGGTTGCCATCGACGCTTTCGATAAACAGCACGGAGTTACCGTCGGTCGCCTGCTGGAACTGCCCCTGCGCCAGCGCCGCCAGCCCCGGGTTAGCTTTTGCTTCCGCCAGCACCTCATCCTGATGACGGGACGAGGTCGGCCCCGCCCACATGACGTTAACCGCGGCAACAATGCCCGTAAACAGCGCCAGCACCATGGCTGCCTTTACCAGTACGGCCTTACTGAGGCCGCAGGCATGCATCACGGTGATTTCACTTTCGGTATAGAGCTTACCCAGGGTCATCAGCAGACCAAGGAACAGGCTTAACGGCAGGATAAGCTGCGCCATTTCCGGCACGCCAAGCCCGAGCAGGGAAAGCACCAGATTCGTTGGGATTTCGCCATCAACTGCCGCGCCGAGGATCCTGACCAGCTTCTGACAGAAAAAGATCAGAAGAAGGATAAAGAGGATCGCCAGTTGGCTCTTCAGCGTCTCCCGAACCAGATATCTTATGATTATCACTTTAAATACGCCCGTTAAAACTCGTCTTATGCAGGAATTTAGCTTGTTTCATGGCTTAAACGTCATTTATTCTCTTGAGTCGTCGAAATCATCGCTAAGATTAAAAAACCCGGCGGATTCGCGCTTCATGACATTTATTGACGTGTCGAAACCGTAGTAACGTAAGATTAACACGAAGTCACCACAACGGCGGACATGAGTTACGAAAGGTTTCAATTCTATCCGTAGCCGCCGCCGTTGTCTTTAAGATTCAGGAGCGTAGTGCATGGAGTTCAGTGTAAAAAGCGGTAGCCCGGAGAAACAGCGGAGTGCCTGCATCGTTGTGGGCGTCTTTGAACCACGCCGACTCTCCCCGATCGCCGAGCAACTCGATAAAATCAGCGACGGCTATATCAGCGCCCTGCTGCGCCGTGGCGAACTGGAAGGCAAACCAGGGCAGACCCTGTTGCTGCACCACGTTCCAAACGTCCTGTCCGAGCGTATTCTGCTGATTGGCTGCGGTAAAGAACGTGAGCTTGATGAGCGCCAGTACAAGCAGGTTATTCAGAAAACCATTAATACACTGAATGATACTGGTTCGATGGAAGCCGTCTGCTTCCTCACGGAGCTGCACGTTAAGGGCCGCAACACGTACTGGAAAGTACGCCAGGCCGTCGAAACCGCAAAAGAGAGCCTCTACAGCTTTGACCAGTTGAAGACCACCAAAAGCGAGCCGCGTCGCCCGCTGCGTAAAATGGTCTTTAACGTGCCAACCCGTCGCGAGCTGACCAGCGGCGAGCGCGCCATTCAGCACGGTCTGGCGATTGCTGCCGGTATTAAAGCGGCAAAAGATCTTGGCAATATGCCGCCAAACATCTGTAACGCCGCGTACCTGGCGTCACAGGCGCGCCAGCTGGCTGACGCCTACAGCAAGAACGTCATCACCCGCGTTATCGGCGAACAGCAGATGAAAGAGCTGGGGATGCACTCTTATCTGGCGGTCGGTAACGGCTCCCAGAACGAATCCCTGATGTCGGTCATCGAATACAAAGGCAATCCGTCTGAAGACGCGCGTCCGATCGTGCTCGTTGGCAAAGGGCTGACCTTCGACTCCGGCGGTATCTCCATCAAGCCTTCAGAAGGCATGGATGAGATGAAGTACGACATGTGTGGCGCGGCGGCGGTTTACGGCGTCATGCGCATGGTCGCGGAACTTCAGTTGCCCATCAACGTGATCGGCGTGCTGGCGGGCTGCGAAAACATGCCTGGCGGCCGCGCTTATCGCCCGGGTGATGTGCTGACTACCATGTCCGGCCAGACCGTTGAAGTGCTGAACACCGACGCCGAAGGCCGTCTGGTGCTGTGCGACGTGCTGACCTACGTTGAGCGTTTCGAACCTGAAGCGGTTATCGACGTAGCTACCCTGACCGGCGCCTGCGTGATTGCGCTGGGGCATCACATCACCGGCCTGATGTCGAACCACAATCCGCTGGCGCATGAGCTGATCGGCGCGTCCGAACAGGCTGGCGACCGCGCGTGGCGTCTGCCGCTGGGGGACGAGTTCCAGGAACAGCTGGAGTCTAACTTCGCGGACATGGCGAACATTGGTGGTCGTCCTGGCGGCGCAATTACCGCAGGCTGCTTCCTGGCGCGCTTCACCCGCAAGTACAACTGGGCGCACCTGGACATTGCGGGGACCGCATGGCGCTCCGGTAAAGCCAAAGGCGCGACCGGACGTCCGGTGGCGCTGCTGTCGCAGTTCCTGCTCA
>NZ_JABMCU010000226.1:0-6601 GCF_013179605.1 Enterobacter sp. CM29
CGCGTCTATTTTGAAAAGCCACGTACAACGGTTGGCTGGAAAGGGTTGATTAACGATCCGCACATGGATGGCTCGTTTGATGTGGAAGCGGGCCTGAAGATTGCGCGTCGCCTGCTGGTGGAGCTGGTCAGCATGGGGCTGCCGCTGGCAACCGAAGCGCTGGATCCGAACAGCCCGCAGTACCTCGGCGATCTGTTTAGCTGGTCTGCGATTGGGGCGCGCACCACCGAGTCACAAACCCACCGCGAGATGGCGTCTGGCCTGTCTATGCCGGTTGGTTTTAAAAACGGTACCGACGGCAGCCTGGCCACGGCGATTAACGCCATGCGCGCCGCCGCCATGCCCCATCGTTTTGTCGGGATCAACCAGGCGGGCCAGGTATGCCTGCTGCAAACGCAGGGCAATCCGGACGGGCATGTGATCCTGCGCGGTGGTAAAGCGCCAAACTACAGCCCGGCGGATGTCGCGCAGTGTGAAAAAGAGATGGAACAGGCGGGACTGCGTCCGGCGCTGATGGTAGATTGCAGTCATGGTAATTCGAATAAAGATTACCGTCGCCAGCCTGCGGTTGCAGAATCTGTGATTGCACAGATTAAAGATGGTAACCGTTCAATTATCGGCCTGATGATTGAAAGTAATATTCATGAAGGCAATCAGTCATCGGAACAGCCGCGTAGCGCGATGAAGCCCGGCGTCTCGGTCACGGATGCTTGCATCAGCTGGGAAACCACTGATGCGCTACTGCGTGAGATCCACAAAGATTTGAACGGCCAGCTGGCGACGCGTCTGGCATAAGAGGATAGTTATGGTTGCTGAATTGACCGCATTACGCGATCAAATTGATGAAGTGGATAAGGCGTTGCTGGACCTGCTGGCGCGCCGCATGGCACTGGTTGCTGAGGTCGGCGAAGTTAAAAGCAAATACGGCCTGCCAATTTACGTTCCGGAGCGTGAGGCCTCTATGCTCGCCTCCCGCCGTAAAGAGGCACAGGCGCTGGGCGTTTCACCGGACTTAATTGAAGATGTCCTGCGTCGTGTGATGCGGGAATCCTATTCCAGCGAAAACGATAAGGGCTTCAAAACTCTCTGTCCGTCGCTGCGTCCGGTGGTGATTGTCGGTGGCGGCGGCCAGATGGGGCGTCTGTTTGAAAAAATGCTGACGCTTTCTGGCTATCAGGTGCGCATCCTGGAAAAAGAGGACTGGCCGCATGCGCCGGAACTCATGAAGGATGCCGGAATGGTTATCGTCAGCGTACCGATTCATGTGACGGAGCAGATTATCGCGAAACTTCCTCCGCTGCCGGATGATTGCATTCTGGTGGATCTGGCGTCCGTTAAAAATGGCCCTCTACAGGCAATGCTGGCGGCGCACACCGGGCCCGTGCTTGGGTTACACCCGATGTTTGGCCCGGACAGCGGCAGCCTGGCGAAGCAGGTAGTGGTTTACTGCGACGGTCGTCAGCCGGAAGCGTATCAGTGGTTCCTGGAACAGATTCAGGTCTGGGGGGCACGTTTGCACCGTATCAGTGCGGTTGAGCACGATCAGAACATGGCGTTTATTCAGGCGCTGCGCCACTTTGCAACCTTCGCCTATGGTCTGCACCTGGCGGAAGAGAACGTTCAGCTTGAACAACTGCTGGCGCTTTCCTCGCCAATCTATCGTCTGGAGCTGGCGATGGTCGGGCGACTGTTTGCCCAGGATCCACAGCTTTACGCCGACATCATCATGTCGTCTGAAAATAACCTGGCGCTGATCAAGCGCTACTATCAGCGTTTTGGCGAAGCGATCACCTTGCTGGAACACGGCGATAAACAAGCGTTTATCGACAGTTTCCGTAAAGTGGAGCACTGGTTCGGTGATTACGCCACGCGATTCCAGAGTGAAAGCCGCACGCTGTTGCGCCAGGCAAATGACAGTCGCCAGTAATCTGATGATGTATATATTAAAAGCCAGCAATGCTGGCTTTTTTCATATAATGGGTGGATGTGGTTTATCAACCATTTAAATTATCACTAATAAAAACAGTAATTTAAAAAGCTGTAACCATCTGGAACCGTTTCTAATACCCCGAAGTGTGGACGCAATGTGGACACTCCGGGGGGAGCAGAACCTACAGCGATATCCCTCCTGAAAGCGGATTCAATGCCACGGCATTTTGCAGGTACTCCGGTGACAAATGCGCATAAGTCATCGTCTGCTGGATGTTTGCATGACCCAGTATTTGCTGTAATGAAATGATGTTACCCCCGTTCACCATGAAATGACTTGCGAAGGTATGACGCAAAATATGCGTTGCCTGATTTGCAGGAATATCAGGTTTAACCATCTTCAGCACTTTGCAAAAACTCACGTAATCGACGTTGAACAGATTCCCGCTGGTATTCTTCTTTATCAGCGATTCAAGCTCAGAAGAAATCGGTACAGTGCGCTTTTTTGCGTTTTTGATTTTCAGGAATGTCACGCGCCCGTTTACTATTTGTGCCGGTTTGAGTGTTGCCAGCTCTGACCACCGCCCGCCGGTACTAATCCCCAGCAGGGCAACCAGCAGATCCTCACCTGTAAATGACTTAAGCAGCAGCGCACTTTCTGCTTTGTTAAGGAAAGCCATTTCAGGGTTAGCCTCTGCCAATGGTGGCAAACCATGAACGGGGTGCACCCCAGCAAACTCTTAAAGTTGAATCAGCTTCGTGAACATGCCTGATACAAGAAAGAGGGTATACCGAAAACGCGTGTCAGTGAGGGTAACGAATGTTATCGATTTAACTGAGTGGGTGGCAAATTATGTAATGTTGAGTTTCCAGTTGATGCTGGATGACGCCGACTGCGGTATGACAATCATGAACTGGAAAGAACTAAGCGAGAAGGGGCTGGTTTTCAGAATTAATCACGAAATTTTACACCCGCCAGGGCTGGCTGTTGGATATGAAATGACTAACGGTGTTTCGGCTGGGGCTTCGTGGCTGATAACGGAGCCTGGCAATATTCAGACGAGCTTGTGATGATGCTAAAAAAATGGGTGGTTAAAATGAGCCATACGCGAATAATGCCAGCACCGCCGGTGCTGAAATTTGCTTTCAGTGCCGGTGGTGTTGAACAACGAGCGCGGCGAGGCGTTAGCCTCTAAGTCGATAAAATCAGAGTCAGGAAAGTAGATTGAAGTAAAAACGTCCATTATGATGACCCCAAAGGTTAGCCCAAAAGGAAATTAGGACAATGAGCGTTGGATTAATTACGGACGAGCCAGGACGTTTCTACACCTTCCAGTCAACATTACCAGCCGGTGAATACTTCGAATTTCGCCCCCGCAATCCTCCACTGAATTCAAAACCCATTGTTGATGACGAAACCGGGATGTGTATTGGCTATTCAGTCTCTCAGGCTCCCGGTTTATGGCAGATTTATGATATCGACGGCATGTTTGTCAGGCTGGAAGAAGCGCCACTAGAAGCCCCCCTGATTGACCCAACAGACATCGTATTAATTGCCTTGGGTGCATTTCGTCTTTTTCGGGCTGGTAAAGCGTTACTGGAGAGTGGAGTTAAAACCGCTGTAACTGTGAGGCTCAGTGAGGCTACTATCAGTCTCTTACGTGGTCGGCTGAAAATGGGGTTATCTGCACGAACCCTTAAAATGACCGCAACTCCTGCTAAACATATGCTTAATCCCGCGCGATATGTGCCCTTGCAACTTCAGGAAAAAGTTATTCGCTACGGCAAAAGAACGCCAGATCCTCAAAAGGCTCAAGGTCTTTTTCGTTACGAATCTGAGATATATAAACTTGTTGAGAATCGGGCGAAAAAAGGAACCTATTATTATAAAAAATATATGATAGAAGTATTGGTGCGTGAGAAAGACTGGACAATAACTCATTTTTTATACAAGTGATGGGGGGAATATGATTGAGATAATTAGCGACAGGAAAATTTTACGGATTTCTCCCTTTGGGCGTGATAATACCCCTGACATACCAGAGTATGACTGGATACATACCTATGTGGAGTACGAACTACCCGAGCTTAAAACACAATATCAGGCATCCTTTAATGTCGGAGAGCTTAATGCTCTTAAAGCTAAACTCAGGGAGTTACATAGAAGTTTAGTTGATGGCACGAAGGCTCGTGAGGTGATTTTTGATAGCACAGAAAATCAGTTAAATCTTGTGTTTTCACCATCATCAACAGGGCGTGGGGTGCTTTTAACATTAACGCTAAGGCCGGAAAATCCTGCTGAAAGCGTCGTAGTCAGTGATAGTCTTGGAATGGATGAAAGTTATTTTCCTGCAATACTTTCCGGGCTGGACGAAATCATTAATTGGACGAGTTGATTCACAATTTTAGATGTGCATGCATCAGTGGATGAGTTTGCATTCATTTTTTATTCCAGTTTTTGCCAGCCAGTGACAGCGCTGGTGCGGCTCAAAGGCGCAGGCCATGCGCGCCGCACAGGCAAGGAGCTGTATCATCAGTGCACAAACATCATTTGCAGTTGCACGTTCATCACCACTGAGACGGTCGAGAGCTTTATCGTTTCGCCGGGTGAAGTAGTACCAGCGCCGCCGCACCCGACGCAATCAGGCCAGCAACAAATCCACTGGATGTGACCAAAAGAAAGCCCTGCACATGGCAGGGCTTTTTCGATGCGTGGACGACGTGTGGACATCGTCAGAAACAAATCCTTTTGTTTCAGCCTATTGCGTCTAAAATTAAAACAGCAATGCTGGCTTTTTTCATTTTGGGGAACTGTCATGGCTGAACCGCAGCTGCTGTTGAACTATACCGGGCATCTGCCCGAATGCCCGACGTGGAGTGCTGAAGAAAAGGCGCTCTACTGGGCGGATATTCTGGAAGGGGAGATTCATCGGTACCATCTGCCCACCGCGGAACACTCGGTGCTCTCATTCCATGAAGAAGTTGGGTGTTTTGCCCTGCGTGAACGCGGCGGATTTATCGTCGCGATGCGAAACGCCATCTGGCTGACCGATAAACATGGCCTGCTCCAGCGTAAGGTTTGCGATAACCCGTCCAACCCGCAGCTTGCACGCTTTAACGATGGAGGCACCGACCATCAGGGACGGTTTTATGCGGGCACGTTCTGGGGGCCGGGAGATTATAACGGCGCCATGTTGATGCGTATCGACAACGACCTGACACCGAAAGTGATCCAGTGCGATATTCAGGGGCATAACGGTTTAGCGTTTAGTCCTGACAAACGGTGGATGTTTACTTCTGATACGCCGAACGGTGTGATTTACCGTACGCCGCTTGATGAGCAGGGGGAACCCGGTAAGCGCGCAGAGTTTCGCCGTTTTAGCGAGGGAGACGGTATACCCGACGGAGCGGCAATGGATGAGGAAGGCTGCTACTGGAGCGCACTGTTTGACGGCTGGCGTATCGCACGGTTTTCACCGCAAGGCGTACAGCTGGAAGAATACCGGCTGCCGGTACGCTGCCCGACAATGGTCTGCTTTGGCGGCGACGATATGAAAACGCTGTTTATCACCACCACGCGGGAAAATATGGAGGCGGAGGAGCTGGCGAAATACCCGCTTTCCGGTGCCATCTTCACCCTGCCTGTAAATGTGGCAGGGATGAAGAAAAGCCGCTTTATCGAACATTAAGCCGGATCGACCGGGACCACGTTTTCGCTCGGATAGCAGCCCAGTACTTTCATGGAGCGTGTGATCTCGCCCAGTTCGCGCAGGGCTTTCTGCATGGATGCAGACTCCAGGTTGGCCTGAACGTCGAGATAGAACATCTCTTCCCACGGGTTGCCATGTATTGGGCGGGATTCCAGCTTCGTCATGATCAGGTTGTGATTACGCAGCACCAGCAGCGCTTCAACCAGCGCACCCGCCTGCTGGCCGGTCGCCATCAGCAGGGTGGTTTTCGCCGGGACCTGGTCCGACACGTTGATGGCCTTGCGGGCAAGAACCACGAAACGGGTGATATTTTGCGTCTGGTTGGCCAGATTGCGTTCCAGCACCTGTAAGCCATACAGCGCGCCGCCCGCTTCGCTACCGAGTGCCGCGACGGCAGGAGAGTTTGCCTGCGCCACTTTTTCCATCGCCGCCGAGGTGCTTTCGGTGTACTCAATTTTCCAGTGCGGATAACGGTTCAGGAACTGGCTGCACTGCTGGAACGGCTGCGGGTGGCTGTACACCGTTTCGATCTGACTCAGATCGGTTGAGCCAGAGACCAGCACGCAGTGATCGATAGGAATAGTCAGCTCACCGACCAGCGACAGGCTGGTGTGCTGGAGCAGATCGTAAACATCGTTGATGGCGCCGGAACTGGTGTTCTCAATAGGCACCACGGCGTAATCTGCCTGGCCGGTTTCGACCTGGTTGAAGATGTCTGCAAATTTTGCACAACCGCTCTCAATGAACTCTTCGAAATGACGGGCTGCGTACTGGCGAGCCGCCAGGTGAGAATAAGAACCTTTCGGGCCGAGGAAAGCGATCCGAGCAGAGTGCGGGTTGGTTTTGTTCAGATGCTGCTGGAGCAGGGCCTGTTGCGTCAGAACGGAATCTTCAATGATGAGCTGGAACAGGCGGGTGATGTAGTGGGCATCAAGATGATGCGCTTTGCCGAGCTGTATCAA
>NZ_JABMCU010000227.1:0-6559 GCF_013179605.1 Enterobacter sp. CM29
CAGGAAACGCGGAGATGCCCTTGCTGTGGCAGACCGGAGAGATAGGTCTGGCCATCATTCCCGACGATAAATTCGCTGTCCTTGTCCTCGGTGGTAACCGTTGCGCCGAACGGCAGCGGTTTACCGTTTTGGGTGAGCGTCATCAGGACGCGATTGCCCACGCGCGTCGTGAAGCTGGCGCGCACAATGGCTCCGCGGGTTGGCGTCACAATTTGTGCCGCATGGGTGACGTCGGCGTCCTCCGGCAGCGTTTCCGTATCCAGCGCAATAGTGTTGTGGCGATACGCGGTGACGAACGGTACGACGGTGTAGCCGCGGAAGTCGGTTTCAACGCCGGTCTGGTTAGTGATATGCGTGCCGTGCGTACCCGGGGCTTTCACGAGCGCAATGGTCTCACCGAGCGGCTGGCTTAGCGTGATGCCGTTTGCATGGGCAATCACGCCTCCCTGCAAGCCGACGTTCAGTGTTTGCTGATATTTATCCTGACTGACGCCACCGCTCACTTCACCGTATGTCGCTTTGTAGTCGGCGTTAACGCTGGTGGAGTTACCGCTGCCGGTGCTGCTCAGCCCCTCCTGGAGATTCCAGTTCAGGTTGTCTTCTTTCAGGGCCGTACCGTTCAGGCCGATGTTCTGCGTGGTGCCATCTTTCGTGTTGTTCAGGTTGTACGTGGCCCAGGTGTTATGCATCCAGCGATCCAGCGGAACCGAAACGCTCAGCGAGAACTGGTTGTCGTTCGTCACCGCATTACCGTCCAGATCGCTGTCGTGAGTGTTTTTATTCATGCTGTAGCTAAGGCTGTAGCTAACGCCGTGCCAGCTGTTGTTGTAGCTGACGCTCATGGAGGTCATGTCCTGGTTCTGGCTCCAGTAGGTTTCCTTCACCATGCTCAGCGTGACCGATCCCCAGCCTTCTGGTAGCGTCTGGTCGATGGTGGCTTCGGTACGGGCGCGGCGCTGCTGTGGCGCAGACCAGTTGTCGGCGCGGGTATACGACTCCATGGTGTCGTCCAGGGTGTAAAACCCCTTGCTGTTGTAGCGATAGCCCGCAAGCGAAAAGTTGGTGCCTGAACCGGCGAAATCTTTGCTGTAGCGTACGCGCCACGATTTGCCTGTGCTGGACTGCTGTTTTTTCAGCAGGGCTCTGGCGCGAGTCACGTCAATGGAGAACGCCCCTAAATCGCCCATGTTTTTCCCGGCGCCTATCGCCTGCGACTGATAATGACTGCTCTGCTGTACGCCGCCGTAGGCCGTGAAGCCGTGGGGTAAACCATAGATGGCGCTCCCCTGAGCAAACGGGGTCTTTTCAACATCTTTGTCATAAGAACGATAACGCCCGGCAGTTACGCTGTAGCGCAGGTTTTTTTCACGCTGCAATACCGGAACGGAGGCAAACGGCACCACGAAATGACTTTCGCTGCCGTCAGTTTCTTTCACCGTGACCTGGAGGTCGCCGCTGCTGCCGGTGGGGTAGAGATCGTTAATTTCGAAGGCCCCCGGCGCGACCGTGTTCTGATAAATCACGTACCCGTTCTGGCGCACCATCACCAGCGCGTTGCTGTGGGCGGTGCCACGAATAATAGGCGCATAGCCTTTTTCGCTGTCGGGAAGCATGTCGTTATCGGATTTCAGCTCCACGCCGGTGTAAGGGACACTGTCAAAAACATCAGCAGGTGATGAGCTCTGGCCAACGGTGATATCGCTTTTCATCGCCACAATATCGCGTTGCGCATAGGTATAAACGGAGGTGAATTTCTGTTCCTCCTCATTGCCTGTGGTGCTGCGATTCCAGGTGGAATAGTTGCGAAGGCGCCATGCGCCAACGTTTAAACCCGGACGCAGGTTCACGTACTGGCTACTGCTATCCTCTTCACCCTGCTGGCGCGCATGGCTCTGGCTGGCGTTGACGCTGTAATTAAGCAAGCCCGCGTTGATCCCTTCGTCAAACTCTTTCGGGTCGATGTAACCGCGTGGCACCTGTCCGAGCGCCTTTTGCGGAATGCTTAGCAGCAGCTGCTGGTTGCGAACGTGAAAGATTGCAGATGAAGCAGGGATGACACCTAGATCGGCACACTGGCCTTTGGCCATGAGCTGAGGAAACTTTTGGGTCCTGATACCGAGGCTTTTTAATTCACCCATGCTAAAGCAAGGTTGTAACGTTTCGTTGCCCTGCGAATCTTTCTCAAGCGTAAAAGTCACGTTGCGGGTATCAATTTTATTATTATTGATAAACACCGCGACCTCATATTTCCCCGGTGCCTGGCCGGGACCTTTTTCATAGACGGACAGATCGGTTTTACCCTGCTGGGGATTATCAATATCCAGCAAGGCGGGGTTAAAATAATCATCAGCCATAACCTGCTGCGCAAAGATGGCTATTGCCAGGCCACAGAGAATGACCAGCAATGAAGACATTCGGCAGGTGAACGGCTTTTTGTGGCTGTACATGATTATTTTATTACCGGAACAATTAATGAACGGATTTCGACCAGGAATGGCTGATGCTGCCGTAATCATTAATAATGGAATACGTCACGTTTGAGCCCCCGACATTACCCGGTATGGCAAAATGTGTTTCTGATTTCGGAACAGCCCAGGTCGCTTTTGTGACTTTCTGACCGTTAAGCGTGACGGTCTGGAAATTCATATAGAAAGGCGTAGGGTTATTCACCACCAGGTCGTTACCTTCGCGATGCCATTCAAGCTTATCCGCCACATCTTCTGGTCGGCCTTTTACCGCGGACGGGCGATACAGCAATTTAATGCGGGTATTAATGGCAATTTGCAGCGTATTTACTCCCTCAACGTGTTTTGAGGAAGGGATCGCTTTGATATTCAACCAGTACAGAGATTCCCTGTCTTCCGGTAAATTTCCGCCCGTGCGTACCACGCGCAGAACGTTATCTTCTTTTGCATCCAGACGGAAAAGCGGCGGGGTGATCAGGAATGGGGCTTTGGCCGGGTTTTTACCGCCAGAATCGACCCAGGACTGTACCAGATAATCCGTCGTATCTGGGTTTGACAGGCCAAGAGATGATTCCTTTTTATCTCCTTGATAGACCAGCCGGGTACCATTAATCACGACGCCCGCATGTGCAGAGGCTGCTATCAGTAAAAGAGTGCTCAGTAAATAACCGTGGCGCATAAAGATTTCTCAATAAATAGAAGAGATATTAATGCCCGCAAAAGCATTAATATCTCAGGATTGATAAGATCAGTTATAAATAACGGTGAAAGTCGATACAGAGTTGGCAGGGCCTGCGGTAATGGCGGCCTGAGTTTGAATATAACGCGCACCGAATTCCAGGTCGTTAACTGCCGTGCCGGAGGCTAAAGGATATTGCTGCGAAGGCGTATACAGAGTGACAGGCTGCCCGGAAGCATCCATCAACTGAATGGCTACACCGGTTGCCGCATCGGTATCTGGCGTTAATGCCAGCGCGGCATTATTATCCGCATCCGGGGTACCACCGAAGTTAATCGCAGCCGAGGTCACTGTTTCCGGACAATTGGTTAACTTAATATCAAACTTCGTTGATGTGCTGGTAGAGCCTGCGCCGGTAAATACCGTTTTAGACACCTTACCCAACTGAACGTTTAATGGATTACTTAATCCATTCACGACCTGGCAAGCAGAATCGATAATTTCACCGGTGAAATTAATCTGACCTTCACCGTTAGTTGCCGCAAATGCGGATGCAGAACATCCCACCGTTGCGGCGATAAAAAAACCTAATGCAACCTTGTTCATAGTTAATCCTGATGTGATTCTGGTAAAAGCGTTGCCTGGACGTTTTTACCGTTGACCCTTAATGATTTTTCGATGTTTATTTAATCAAAAAAAGGGTCGCTGCGGATCTTTTGTCCCAATCACAAATAATGTAAATAGTGCTTGAGTTTAATTTTTTTATATGAAAACAGCAGGTTGATAATGATCACAAAACACTATCGGGTCTGTGTTCATCGGGCTATATTGTTAACAAGATAATGCAGTCAGGAGAAATGTCGTGGATTACCGCAAAATTATCAAAGAGGTAGGGCGTGGGAAAAACCACGCTCGCGATCTGGACCAGGAAACAGCCCGCGCGTTGTACACGCATATGCTGAATGGCGACGTGCCGGAACTGGAAATGGGCGGCATTTTGATTGCGCTGCGTATTAAAGGGGAAGGTGAGGCGGAGATGCGCGGCTTTTATGAGGCCATGCAGTCGCAGACCATGCGCTTAACCCCGCCCGTCACGAAGCCGATGCCAATTGTGATCCCGACCTACAACGGCGCGCGTAAGCAGGCAAACCTCACGCCGCTGCTGGCTATTCTGTTGCAGAAACTCGGTTTCCCGGTAGTAGTGCATGGCGTGAGCGAAGATCCGACGCGCGTGCTGACAGAAACCATCCTGGCGTTGTTAGGTATTGAACCGACCCTCCATGCCGGTCAGGCACAGGCAAAGCTGGAGGGGAATCAGCCGGTCTATATCCCCGTTAGCGCGCTCTGCCCACCGCTGGAAAAGCAGCTGGACATGCGCTGGCGCATGGGTGTACGTAACAGCGCTCACACCCTGGCGAAGCTGGCGACGCCGTTTGCCGAAGACGCCGCGCTGCGTCTTTCCAGCGTCTCCCATCCGGAATACGTGACGCGAGTCGGGCAATTCTTTGCCGAAATCGGTGGACGCGCGCTGCTGATGCACGGGACAGAAGGCGAGGTTTACGCCAACCCGCAGCGTTGTCCACAGCTGATGCTGATTGAGCCCGCCGGGACGCGGGTCGTTGTCGAACGTGGGGAAGAGAACAGAGATGCGATCCTGCCTGAGTCGAAAGATCCGCAGGTCACCGCGCGCTGGATTGTGCAGTGTCTGGCCGGGAAGGTGCCGGTTCCGCAGTCAATCAAGCTGCAAATGGCCTGCTGCCTGCTGGCTGCAGGGGAAGTCGAGTCCGTGGAAGCCGGGTTGCAGCGCGTGGCGCAGTCATTTTAAGCAAAAAAAAGCCCGTCCAGTGGCGGACGGGCAAACAAGGGTAACAACAACAGGGTCAATGAGGGTTGGAGCATCTCACCAGAGGGTATGGCGAGGGTGGAGCATAATTTGTTCGATTACTTGTAGATAACCGCAGTACCGCTCAGTTTGTTATTACCGTTAGTGGAAGTGATGGTGTATCCACTTGCGCCCGCGGCAGCAGCTTTTTCAGCCAGTTTTGCTTCCAGACCGTCCAGCGTGGTCGCGCCTTCAGCACTCACCACACCGATTTTGTTCAGATCCTGTGCCTGAGTAGAGGAGACTGGCTCTACAGCGAAAGCGCCGAAAGACAGAGCGGACAGGGCAACAGCGGCAACAGCATATTTGATGGTTTTCATAGGTCAATTCTCGCAGGTTATTCTGTTAAGGGGACGATGTTCCGTCGATGTGATAAGTATCACGCTTTTTAGCGGAAGATAAAATCGAAGAGAATTGACGTGGTTGGTCAAAAAAATTGAATGACAAATAACTTATTGATTATTAATAAAATCAGAAGCGCAATTGACACTTCTTGCGGATACGCTTTACAGACACAATCAGAAGGGCACGTTTTGCTACGCGCTTCGCTGAAAGTCGTGAGCGTAAAGTAAACTGTTGGTGCGGTTAACTACGGTAAAGGAAAGTCAACGTAACTGGCTGTCTTTCGATCCTCTACGATTATATCCTGAATGTGAAGCATTTTTTGAATCTTTCTCCTGCTGACAGGTGATGCAAAGCCGTACTCCGGGAATGGCTTTACGTCGTGCCTCAGGAATGGGATCCCCGCACTCTTCGCATTCCGTCAAACTTTCGCCGCGCGGAATTTCACCGCGAGCACGCGCAACCGCATCTTCAATGGTACTGTTGATCTGTTCGTTAACGGCGTCGTCATTCGCCCAGCCGGAAGCCATGATGTTCTCCTGAAAGGATCAAGTCATGCATTTTAATATGGGGTGAAAAAACGCACAGTCAAGGCGCAGGCAGAGAGAACTGCATCTGCCGGGCAGATGCAGTTTGGAAGGCGGTAAGTTATTTATAGATAGTCGCGGTACCGTACATATGGTTATCGCCACCGGCGGCGTTCACCACGAAGCCTTTAGCGCCTTCCTGACGCGCTTTTTCGGCCAGCTTGTCCTGAAGGTCATCAAGGTTGCTTGCCCGGCTGACAGAGACCGTCCCGGCCGCGCGTAGCTGGCTGGTGTCGGTACTGTCGGTCAGAGGTTGAACGGACAAGGCAGAGAATGATGCGCCTGCCAGCGCACCCGCAATAATAAAGGTCAGATACTTTTTCATAATCACATCCTCAGGGGAAACAACAGGTGATTCCTGTTAAGTTTAGAAGCCTGATGCGTGTGATTTAGCGCAAAAATTTGATGATGATCTGCTTATTTTTTGAACGATAAATTCTGACAATTTGTTGACAGATCATAGACATACAGGTTGCTGATTTTTGTCGTTTTTTTGTGCGACTCAGACAGATATTTACCCCCGCGCCGTCACAGGGTATCTTACGCGGCTGTTTAAAGGAGAATGCCATGACTTCCCACAAGCCGGGATTGCACCCGCGTAACC
>NZ_JABMCU010000228.1:0-6519 GCF_013179605.1 Enterobacter sp. CM29
GCAGCAGCGTACCACCGTGGGTATCGTCGGGTTGCTGATTGCGCTCTATTCCGGGGTTAACTGGATGGGCAACCTGCGTGAAGCCATTCGCGCCCAGTCGCGTGACGTCTGGGAGCGTACGCCGCAGGATCAGGAGAAGATATGGGTGAAGTATTTGCGCGACTTTATCTCGCTGATTGGTCTGCTGGTGGCGCTGGTCATCACGCTCTCTATCACCTCGGTCGCCGGTTCTGCGCAGCAGATGATTATCTCCGCGCTGTATCTGGACTACATTGAATGGCTGAAACCGGCCTGGCGCGGTATAGGGCTTGCTATCTCCATCTTTGCTAACTACCTGCTGTTCTTCTGGATCTTCTGGCGTTTGCCCCGCCATCGGCCGCGCAAGAAGGCGCTGATCCGTGGGACGTTGATTGCCGCCATTGGCTTTGAGGTGATCAAAATTGTGATGACCTATACGCTGCCATCGCTGGTGAAGTCCCCCTCCGGCGCGGCCTTTGGTTCGGTGCTGGGGCTGATGGCCTTCTTCTATTTCTTCGCACGCCTGACGCTGTTCTGTGCCGCGTGGATCGCCACCGCAGAGTATAAAGACGACCCGCGCATGCCGGGAAAAACCCACCACTGATGTCCTGTCGGGCTGATATTTCAGCCCGATTCATCATTTCAGCATATAAATCCAGACCGTAACTTTTATTTAACTAAAAACCAGTTTTAATGACTGATATTTAAAATGTGTGAAGCATTTCATGGAAGTGTTTTCGCTGGCCTGAAAATTATCCGCTTTTTGTTGCTTTTATGACCATGTCACGCCTTTGTTACAGATTGAAATGTCGCTTTTGCTGTGCCTAATATGGCCCTTCGTTCGTCCAAAAATAAGAAAATATTATGCAAGCAACAGCCACCACACTTAACGAAGGGGCGGAACACGTTCCGGTCAACTCCCGCAATAAAGTCGTCGTCGCATCGCTGATTGGCACCGCCATTGAGTTCTTCGACTTTTATATTTACGCCACCGCTGCGGTCATTGTCTTTCCGCATATTTTCTTCCCACAGGGCGACCCGACGGCAGCCACGCTACAGTCTTTAGCTACCTTTGCTATCGCCTTCGTTGCGCGTCCTATAGGTTCAGCGGTCTTTGGCCACTTTGGCGATCGCGTCGGTCGTAAAGTGACGCTGGTTGCCTCGCTGCTGACGATGGGGATCTCCACCGTCGCCATCGGCCTGCTGCCGACCTATGAAACTATCGGCATTCTGGCGCCTGTGCTGCTGGCGCTGGCGCGCTTTGGTCAGGGCCTGGGGCTGGGCGGGGAATGGGGCGGCGCGGCGCTGCTGGCGACCGAGAACGCCCCGGCGCGTAAGCGTGCCCTGTATGGCTCTTTCCCACAGCTGGGCGCGCCGATTGGCTTCTTCTTCGCGAACGGCACCTTCCTGCTCCTCTCCTGGCTGCTGACCGATGAACAGTTCATGAGCTGGGGCTGGCGTATTCCGTTCGTCTTCTCTGCCGTGCTGGTGCTGATTGGCCTGTACGTGCGCGTGTCGCTGCACGAGACGCCGGTCTTCGCTAAAGTCGCCGCGGCGAAAAAGCAGGTTAAAGTTCCGCTGGGGACGCTGCTGACCAAACACCTCCGCGTGACCGTGCTGGGTACGTTCATCATGCTGGCGACCTACACGCTGTTCTATATCATGACCGTGTACTCCATGACCTACAGTACCGCCGCCGTACCGGTCGGACTGGGCCTGCCGCGTAACGAAGTGCTGTGGATGCTGATGATGGCGGTTATTGGATTTGGCGTGATGGTGCCCATCGCGGGCCTGCTGGCGGATAAATTTGGCCGTCGTTCAAGCATGATCGTCATCACCTCGCTGATCATCCTGTTCGCACTGTTTGTCTTCCCGCCGCTGCTGGGTTCAGGTAGCCCTGCGCTGGTGATGGCGTATCTGCTGATTGGTCTGAGCCTGATGGGGCTGACCTTTGGCCCAATGGGCGCGCTGCTGCCGGAGCTGTTCCCGACTGAAGTGCGTTATACCGGCGCGTCGTTCTCCTATAACGTTTCGTCTATTCTGGGCGCCTCGGTGGCCCCGTATATCGCCACGTGGCTTCAGGCGAACTATGGTCTGTTCTATGTGGGTGTCTATCTGGCGGCCATGGCAGCGTTGACGCTGATTGCGCTGCTGCTGACGCACGAAACTAAGCATCAGACTCTGTAAGCGAATGCCGGGTGGCGGCTACGCCTTACCCGGCCTACGATTCACATGTAGGCCGGGTAAGCGCAGCGTCACCCGGCAAGAACAGGCCACACCTTACTTCTTCATCTGCGACAAAATCGTCCGACACTGATTCGCTTCGCCTTCTGACGGCGAAATCAACGCCAGCAGCGCCGCCGCAGGGGTGACCAGCGTGGCGAGGGCGGCGGCAACCGCACCGCGCGCAATCAGCGGCCCGGCCTTCACGCCCGCCTGCGGATCTTTGAAGGTCCCGCGAACGTAGAGCGGCGAGCGCAGGGTGATGATGCGAATGCCTTTACTTTCCGGATCGATGGTTAAATCCAGCTGCTCGGACGCCATGCTGGCGGTACCGGTGATGTTGATAACCGCGTTTTCCGTGTCGAATGCGAAAATCTGCGGACGCGCCACACCGTTGACCAGGTCCACGTTTGCCGCCGCGCAGTTCACGCGCACTTCATCGTCTCCGAAGATTTGTCCGACGATGAAGTTACCGACGTTCAGCCCCAGGATCTCCATCAGGTTACGGCTCACCAGCCCGTCGTTCATCAGCAGCTTCAGGTTGCCGTTTCCGCTGCCTAACAGCGCGGCCACAGAGTTACCCGTGCCGCGAATATCCGCATCGCCGTTCATCTCACCGAGGGTTTTCTGCATCAACTCCACGTCCGGCATCAGCTCTTTCAGCTTCAGACGACGCGCCTGGATCTCCGCCCTTCCCTGCATCGGCTTTTTATCCCCCTCCAGGTGGATATTCGAGGAAATGGTTCCCCCGGCCATGCCAAACTTCAGCGGTTGCAGGCGCAGATCGGCGTTTTTCAGGATGATATGGGTCGAGAGGTTGCTCAACGGCAGCGTGCTGCCATGCTCAATTTTACGTCCTTTGAAGCGCACGTCCGCATCCATTACGTCCCACTTGTCGGTTTCGAAGCGGTCATAGGGCAGCACTTTACCCGCAGGCTGAGCGTCCTTTTTGACCTCTTTTGACTTCGTGCCTTTACCCGAATCTACGCCAATCAGCGGACCAAGATCGGCCAGACGCAGCTGGCGGGATTCAACGTCCCCCTCCAGTTTCGGGCGCGGTTTTCCGGTGGTGTAGGTCAGCGTGCCGTGTATATCGCTATCGCCGATGCGGCCGTTGAACCCCCGGTAGTCAAAGACGGACGATTTTTCAGCGTCGATTTTTGCGACCAGCCGCCCGTCCGTTTCAAACGGCGGGGTATCCGGCAGCAGCACGCCGGTGAGATCGTACAGTTCACCCAGCGAATCCCCGGCAAACTTAAGCTGGAGGTCGACGCCGCCCATGTTCATCGGGTCGTTAACCGTGCCCACGAACGCCACGCGGGTATTGCCCGAGCGGAAGTCCGCCTGCACCGGGAATGGCGTACCCTCGCTCCTGAGCGCCAGCATACCGCCAATTTTCCCTTTACCCGTCAGTGGCTGGCCGTTGTAGCGCCCTTTCGCTGTCAGGCCGAAGACGTAATCGCCGGCTTTGCTGTCATCGCCTTTGGCTTTGCTGCCCGTCACTTCGCTAAACGGCAGCGGCTTGCCCAGCGGATCGACGAGGATCTCCACGTCAGCCTTACTTACTTTATCGTCAATGGCGATCCGCCCCCGATCGAACAGAATATTGTCGAGGCGGAAAGACCACGAAGAGGGCTGCGCATTCGGATCTTTATCGCCGCTGCTGGCGAGATCGAACGTCCAGTTGTTGGTTTTCTCCGACAGGCGAATCAGCCGCGCGTCGGGCTGCTGAAGTTTGATCCACGGCAGATACACCGTTTTGGTTAACAGGGCTAACGGCGCCAGCGTGGCTTCCACGCGCGGCAGGTGGATCATGGTCACTTCGGGGATGTCCGGCGGATTGCCAAGAATGATGTCGTCAGCGTGAACGTGCGGCCAGGGCACCCAGCTTCGCCAGCCGGTTTCCTCTTTCTGACGCTCCCACACGACCCCCAAATCGCCACGTATTGCGAAGGGGCGGTTTAGCTCGGTCGAGACTTTCTGGTTGATGGTCGGTTTGAGGCGGTTCCAGTCAAACGTGGCGATAATGATGATTAAGACCACGATCAGCAACAAGAAAATCCCTGCTGTCCAGGAAATCACCCTGGTTGTTTTTGTCATTGTTGTCCCCTTTCCTGATGAACTTGCCTTTAAAACTATAGTTCAGACAAAGGGAAGCGGGCAGATCAGAGGGTGGTTATCACCTTTTCCAGGGTATCCATGGGGACAGGACGAGAGAGGAAATAACCCTGTGCCGCCGCTGCCGGAGAATTTTGCACGTCGCGCCACTCTTCCAGCGTCTCTACGCCTTCCACAATGACGCCCTGGCAATAGCGGTTCATCAGTTGCAGGAGCATCGTAAACAGGTTCCGTCCTTCCGGTGTCTGGCGCAGCATGATAAACAGGTCGCGGGCCACTTTGATGTAGTCATAACGCACTTCGCTCAGGGCGGAGAAGTTGGCCATACCGGTACCGAAATCATCCAGCCACAGCGGGCCAAACTCACACATCGAGGCAAATGAGGAGTCCTGCGGCAGCTGAACATGTTCCACCAGCTCGAAGCGCATCCACGGCAGGGTGGCAATCAGCGCCTGCAGCGTCGCATTCTGACGTAACGCCATCAGGGTTGGGCCATCCACGTTCACCGAAGCCAGAATACCGTGCTGCTCGAAGAACGCCTGCTTCGTCGCCAGCATTCTCAGCTGCTCTTCCAGCACGTCGATGCGCTGACGCACGGCAACCTCCGCAAAATAGCGGTCCGGCGCGATACGCTGCGAAGGGTTCGATGGATGAGTGACGACCGTTAACACCTCAATTGCCATTAACCGACCGTCAGTACGGTAGATAGGCTGATAGGTGTACGCTCGCTCACATTGCAGCCAGTAGCGATGCTCCTGCAAGTTCTCAATACTTGCCTCAGGCGTAGTGCTCAGCCGCTGGATAACCTGCTCTGACTTCATTTCGGATGTCCTGTTGTATGGGATAGCCTTTCTGGACTCGTCACTGAGTTATCGGCCCGCCAGGTGAGAACTTTATGTTCAATTCAGCGGGAAAATGAAATTAAGATGACAGAAATATGCCGGAACACGCGCTGGCTCAAAAAAAATAATGGAACGTCGTTTTAATATGGTTGACCGTAAAAAACACACAGCGCACACTACTCTTAATTACTCTGTTCAGGTTCACGACTATGTCTAAGAAAATTGCCGTGATTGGCGAATGCATGATTGAGCTGTCCCAGAAAGGCGCGGAAGTCAGCCGCGGTTTTGGCGGCGATACATTGAACACCTCCGTTTACATTGCCCGTCAGGTCGCCCCCGACGCGCTGAGCGTGAGCTACGTTACCGCGCTGGGAACGGACAGCTTCAGCCAGCAGATGCTGGAGGCCTGGCAGGGTGAAAACGTTGAAACTTCGCTGATCCAGCGAATGGAAAACCGTCTGCCGGGTTTGTACTACATCGAAACCGACAGTACCGGCGAGCGCACCTTCTATTACTGGCGTAATGAAGCGGCTGCCAAATTCTGGCTGGAAAGCGATGCCGCCGCTGCGATTTGCGAAGAGCTGGCCACCTTCGATTACCTCTACCTGAGCGGGATCAGCCTGGCGATCCTGAGCCAGCAGAGCCGTGAAAAGCTGCTGTCACTGCTGCGCGAATGCCGTGCCAACGGCGGTAAGGTGATTTTCGATAACAACTACCGTCCGCGCCTCTGGGCCAGCCGCGAAGAGACGCAGCAGGTGTATCAGCAGATGCTGGAATGCACCGATATCGCCTTCCTGACGCTGGACGATGAAGATGCCCTGTGGGGTGAAAAGCCGGTTGATGAGGTCATCGCCCGGACACAGGCCGCTGGGGTCAGCGAAGTGGTGATTAAGCGCGGGGCGGAGTCTTGCCTGGTGGCGGTGGCGGGTGAAGCCGTGAAAGAGGTGCCGGCGGTGAAGCTGGCGAAAGAGAAAGTGATTGATACCACTGCGGCGGGCGATTCTTTCAGCGCGGGGTATCTGGCGGTACGTTTGACGGGAGGTACGCCAGAAGCGGCAGCGCAGCGCGGACACTTGACGGCCAGCACGGTGATTCAGTATCGCGGAGCGATTATTCCGCGCGAGGCGATGCCTGCTTAAGGAATGGGCGGGCTGATGCCCTCACCCTAACCCTCTCCCACAGGGCTGAGGGTTCCCCACAAATTAATGCGAGCACTGAGCAATCCCCTCGCCCCTCCGGGGAGAGGGTGAGGGTGAGGGGAACATACGGCGGTGGTGGTCATTCCGTTCACTTTATGTTCCTTGCTACTCTGTAACGA
>NZ_JABMCU010000229.1:0-6463 GCF_013179605.1 Enterobacter sp. CM29
CGTAGAGATAAGCTAAATGAGTGTCCGGGAGCAGACCCGGCAAACGTATCCGGTATCTTAGGCAAGTTCGGACGTATGAGGGGGTTCTGATGCAGGTAAGAAAAGGTTATATCCGTAATCCGTGGTCAAAAGAACATGATGGAATGCACGTATCCACGGTGATTCAAAAAATCGAGATAGAAGCGCATCGAGGGTGCGGAATGCATTACGAGATCTACCAAAAAAGATGCAATGAAGCCTTACTTGAGGTTATCACCCGACTGAATGATGAAGACCGAAATTTACTATTAATTGAGGCCAGCTACCGAGGGCATCACATCGACGAAATTTCACTTAAAGAGAGTGATATTGCATATCACGGTTTAATGAGCGGATTAATTAAAGAACAGATTTAGAAGGAAATAAAATGTTATCTCAGGAAATCAGTGTTGATGAGTATGAGGAAATGCTCGAAGAGGATCAATTAACCGATTTTGCTATGGGTATTATGAAGTCATTGCTGAATGATATAAGGCCATACGCAACAAAGTTTCGTGCAAATACGGATGACCTGCTAAATCTGGCAGAGGAATACTCTCAGACTTTTCAGCAGATAACAGAAGGACAACAGCTATTCTTTATTGGCATTATGAAATCACCTATATTTTTCGTTAGCGAGGCGAAAGAATGAAGGAGAAAATATCAAAGGCTTGAAAGCGTTCTTAGCGGCGATCCTATCCCTGAGTTATGAAGCTGGAAAACCGTATACGGAGAAGCCTGTACCGGTCGCGTTTATGTTACCGGAAGCGATGTGAAGGATTACCCAAGGTGTTTGCTATCAAACTGAGCCGCAGCTGCTCGATGGCCAATTCCAAAATGCTAGCAAAAGCATTTGCCCGGATGCCTTGGCCAGAATTTTTTTGCTATCAAATTTGGTTAGTGAACCTAGCGACCCAGAACAGATATTGCTATCATTTTTTCGTAATGCCGGTCGCTACAGAAAGCCTGAATGCTATCAAATGAAGCATTGATCACGGCGCCGGCAGCGTAAATTTGCTATCAGAGGACGTTAAGTTGACCACTCTCACAATCCGTACACAGCCAGAACATGATGCAGCGTTAGCACGTATGAGTGAATCGCTGGGTATCAAAACAGCGTCACAAACGCTTTTGAGTTCATTGTTATCGCTGGAAGAAGCACAGAAACGCATCAGAGAGCTTGAAAGTGAATTACGCCAGACTCAGCAACAGCGGAACGCGCTAAAGCGAGTCATTTCTAACTTTCAGGCTGCGCACACAGCATTAGCAGAGTGCGATCTGAGTGACTAACGCCCTACGGTTGTTCAATCCGTCGATGCCTCACAGGAAACCTGTGAAACCTCGCCGGATTCCCTGAAACTGCAATCCCTGGCGATTTCTATGGGTAGCTTTATGTAAATTAGTTAGTTATGATTAACTGTCTTCGCAGCGATCAGAATCGAGCTTGTTTAACTTAAGGCACGGTGTTAGATTCTCTGCCTAAGTCAGCATTGCGAAAAGAATTTTTGAGGTAGGTCACGCCGAAAGGTGACAAAGGAAGGGTTGAAAAGCCCAAAAAACAAAGCCCCGAAATCATGTTCAATCTTGGCGGATGGCATGATTACGGGGCTAGGTCAGAAACCTGTGAAGGATTATAACGCATGGTCATCCTAAATCAACCCCTGCCCGCCATAAGTGCTGGCGGGCGTGTCTGAGAATATTTCATTACCGCTGCGGCCTGGCCGCCCAAAAAATCCTAACCCTGAATTCGTGCCACCGAAGGGCAAAGAAACGCTTTCATTCAATCAAAAGCTGATGGATGCAGCGAAAGGGTTTACCACTACCTTTGCCTTTGCCATTCATGTTGCGTTTGCCCGACAGCAAGGGCTGCGTAAGCGTATGCCACCACCGGCGCGATTGCAGGCGTTAGAAGCGTTACTACAGGGTATTTGTTTCCACTACGATCCGCTTGCTAACAGGGTTAACGTCACCATGACGAACCTTGCTATTGAATGTGGCCTTGCTACGGAAACAATTCATGACACGCATACGAATGTGAGCATTTCCCGCGCTACTCGTGCGCTTGAAGCTCTGCGTGACATGGGGCTGATCACTTACAAGACAGAATTTTGCGCAACGCTGGGCTGTAACTTCCCTACTGACATTTCATTTCTTCCTGATTTTTTCCGTGCACTGGACATTTCAGAACGCGCCGTAGAAGGCGCTTGCCGCTCGCGTCACGCGTACAAGAACATGAAGCGTAAAGAGCAAGGCTTACCAGAATTGAGCCTTGACGAGCATATAGCGGCAGCATGGGGAGCTATGCGAAGCCGGTTTTATGACTATCGTCTCAAACGTAAGAAGCAAGGCGAACGCCGTGCAAAAGCCTTGCGCGATGCTGAACGCACCCGCTCAGAGATTCAGAACCTGGTGAGACGGGAACTAACGAAAGAAATAGCCGCTGGCACGTTCCCTATTGACCGAATGGCAGCAGATGCTGAGATCGAGCGGAGAGTTAAGCAGCGTATGATCCAGTCGCGGGGCAACTACACCCGATTAGCAGCCTAATCCCTTCTCTATTATCTTCCGGCTAACGCCGGAGGATTTTGCATGTCTGCAATATACCGCTGCTTAAATTCCATACGATATGCCTTGCGAGCGTCTCATGTTAAAGCGGATATCTGGCTAATTTGTACCATCGATCATCACTTTCGCCCCCATTTTTTACGAGCAAATTAGTTATGTACAGTAAAGTGCGTGGGACTAGCTTTGTTGGGTTCTATCCGTTGTGGTTTCAAAGGGCGTGAAGTCTTTAGAACTACTGGTTTTTAATATCTATTAAAAATAAAACCTATTCGCTGCCTGCCCTGTGGACAGTCAGATTAATGACTTCGCTTGCATTGGCCTTAGGCCAAGCCGCTCAGGATTTAGAGGTAGCTCCCATCGTAAACGATGGGCAGAAGTGCCAATCATCAGTGATCGTTGTAACTAATCAGCACAGAGGATTGCTGAACATTCCTTTCGTCTCCGACCATTAACCTTCTTCACCGCGACCAGATCGAGGCTGCGCAAAACCAGCTTTGACAGGAACAGGTTCATATTCGTGCTCACAGCGATTCTAAGCCATTTTTTAGGGAGGCCATGCAAAGGGTCAAAAAATGAAATAAAACGGAGGAGGGTTTTTCCTGTGCGCTTTAAAAGTAGCCCTGTCAGCTCAATCTAAATTTATAGAGTTTGGTTGGTTCTCTTTGACAGATTAGACAACGCTCGCCACAGACTCACGGCCAGTTTTACCGGACGTGAGCGAGGAAGCGTAATTTCACCAAAAATTTCATGTAGCACTTACGCTCGATGCAAAAAAAAACCGCCCTGCGGCGGTATTCTCTGCGTCTCGTCAGTCGGGCATATCGAAAATACCCAGTACCGGTATGATTTCTTGACTTGCCCTACCCGTCATCACCAGAAAACGCCTCCAGACGCCATAGGGAACAGGCGTTGATCCGGTTTTGAAGTCTCGTATACGGCGACCTGCATTCTTGCCACGTAAACCTAGCTGTGCAGCTAGTTTATCCTCGGTGGCATACTCGCTAAAGGTTTGTTGAAACTGTTCGAACCAAGCGACTACAAGCGCCGCTGCCGGTGGTTCCCATCCCTCATTTTCACGCATCAAATGCTTTCTGCTAAATTCAGTAAGATCCAGATTTTCGACACTTCCAAAAGTGGGCGCTGTGAGGTTGTTTTTAAGCGTCTGACAGCCCTTCTCAGCTTCTGTAGTAAGTACAATCATGCGTTGCTGGGCTAAGTTCGGTAAGTCGATAGAATGCTGCATACGCGCCTCTACAGTGGTTTGTGAAAATGAGGACAGTAAGAACTGTCCTCGGTTGATAGCGTATAGACGCGATAGGTTTTAGCGTGGAACAAGTCCGATATGCTTAATATCAGAAACGCGAATGTTAACCAGTGACAACGTACCTGTAGCTAGGCTTTCCCATCTGCGTGATGAATGTAGGTGCATCATGCAGTAGTAAAGATATTCAGGCAGCAATATATCCGTTCTGATTACCTTCACTCCTATATGCTCAGGGTTGAATATATAGGTTGGTTCACCAACAGCTTTTTCGGTGCCTCTGCGAACAATCCAGAAATCAGCATCTGGAAAGTTGGTAGAGACTTTGGCTACATCTTGCAGTCTCATCGTTACCTCAACGAACTAGCCATCCAGTGCAGGCGGCTTTCTATTGTTCGGCGGTAACTATATCAGGCGAGCTTGATAAGATCCCCTAAGGTCTCTATAAGAACTCTTTAGGGATTTCATAAGGAATCCTAAGGATTTCCCATGAAACCCCTAAGGAGTTCTCATGACATATTTTTTTGGGTTTTATCTTTCATCAGTTTTTCATACAAACCGCTATTATGCCCAGGCTCAAGCGATATGTTTCGAATTGAGAACCGCTCAAGAACCGTCTGGAAATGTTTAAGCGTAAGCGTTTCCGGCGATGACTCATAAAGGTTGCTATAAAGTGGTTCATCCTGATCCCCTTCTATCACCATGAAAAACCATTTCATCGGTTCATCCCATCCCATTATTACCTCTACAACACCGTTACTTGTTTCGCCCTTGAGCGTGTAATTACTCATGTAAATCCTTAGTTATTCTAAAGGACTCTAAAGGGTTTCTTTAGGAAACCCCTAAGGAATCCAATGGGTGTTTTGTGAGTTTATAGTGCGCCGTCTCGTTCTAACTTTTCTCTGATCGCTTCCATGATGTAATTGGAAAAAGGCAGGTTAGTTTTGTTCGTTGTTCGTAGATTCTCATGAGCATCGAAATAGAATTCTGGTATGGCTTTTAAAGTCTTTGTGCGCGTACCTCTTTTCTGCTGTGTAGGCACATTGTTGGTTTCTGATTGAACATTTGACTTAAGTTTTGCATCACTACCTAAATCGGTAGTAGCGACGTCATAGATATTCTGTTTATTCCTAGCCATGAAATCCCTCGTATCTCTTATGGATGTTTTAAAGGTTCCCAAAGGGTTTCTTTGGGATTTCCTATGTAACTCCATTCTATTTAATCTTGCTCACTAAGCAAGGTTTTAATCTCAGCGGTTAAGGCTCTTAATTCCTTACCTGCACTTGAAGATCTACCATGCTTAATTTCAGTGATTCCCATACCGTCATTCAAGCAGTCCTGAAACCCATATCGTCCCGTTCTGTAAGGGATAACGCTCTTTAGAAGCGTCATGTGCTTACTTTGACTGATTTGCATTTCCATCTTAGGGAAATGCTTTTTGTTAGGCGGCGTTTTGCAAAGGAGCACATGAGCTTCAACATCGAATCCTAACTTCTGGCTGATTACCTTTAATGCCTGGTCAAATTTAGCGAGGCCAATCAGTTCTGTTGGGCTGTCATTGACCGGCACGATTAACAGATCGGCTACCGCAATTGCTGCGCGAGTCAGGTCTGAGTCAAAACCTCCACAGTCAACTAATACCGTCTTTCCTGCTTCATCCATTGTACGGATATGTGCAATGAATGAATTGGTGTCAGTGAATACTGATACCGGTAATTTACGATCATTAGGACGTAACCGGTTCAGAACGCTTATTCCCTCATGTACGTCTAAATCGATGATTTCATCGGGTGCTAAATCGCCAGCAATGTGCATTGATTGAGTCGTTTTACCTGAGCCGCCTTTGTGATGTGCAACTGTAATTACTGGCATATTTCTATCTCCCATTTTTTCGATACGGGAAATATTACATAGCTCTTTTGGATTTACAAGAGATTTCTAAGGGAAATCCCTAGGGAATCCCTAAGGGTTCTTTTACGGAGTCTAAACAAAAAAAAACCGGACAAAAAATTGTCCGGTTCTATCAGGCTATGCCTGTGTTAGACCTGGCGTAACAGCTTAAGATAAGTCTTGATACCGTCAGCTCGATCATGCCTGTCTTCGTTCACTATAAACAGTTCCAGATTGTGCATTAATTGGACGAATTGATGATCCCGGGTTTTCTCTGCTAAGGCTTCGATAATCGTGAACGTCAATGACATACCCAACTGATGACTATCCATTGTGATTGAAAAATTACCAATTTTCACAGTGAATACCTGATTGCCGAAAGGGAACAAATAAAAACTACCATTGCTGAGTTCCATCATGCCCCAACCCTGGCGATGTTCCGCTGGCAGGTTGATCACGTACTTGTCGAACAAGTTATGTATCAGCATTTCCAACATGGCCGCCTTACCGTTAATGCTCTTCTTGAGATAAGCCTCAAGGTCATAGTCATAACGAGAGTCGGTGTGATGGGTGGCAGTGATTACAGGTGTAGAGTTTGTCATGCTGGCTCCTAAGGGAACCAAATCGCCATCGGCGATTTGATTCACCGTGACGGGTAGGGATTAGAAAGTGCGTTTCAACCGGCTTTAAGGCACGTTTACCGGTAAGGCAATGGTATCACTATGTTTT
>NZ_JABMCU010000023.1:0-32586 GCF_013179605.1 Enterobacter sp. CM29
GGCAAGATCTGCATTCTCGCGGATGCGGACTCCGATGGCCTGCACATCGCCACGCTGCTGTGCGCGCTGTTCGTGAAGCACTTCCGCGCGCTGGTGAAAAACGGTCACGTCCACGTGGCGCTGCCGCCGCTGTACCGTATCGACCTTGGCAAAGAAGTCTACTATGCGCTGACGGAAGAAGAGAAAGCGGGCGTGCTGGAACAGCTGAAGCGCAAGAAGGGCAAACCGAACGTGCAGCGCTTTAAAGGGCTGGGCGAGATGAACCCGATGCAGCTTCGCGAAACGACGTTGGATCCGAACACGCGCCGTCTGGTGCAGCTGACGATCAGCGACGAAGACGAACAGCAAACCAACGCCATGATGGATATGCTCCTTGCCAAGAAACGTTCGGAAGACCGACGTAACTGGCTGCAGGAGAAAGGCGATATGGCGGATATTGAGGCCTGATGCTGAAAAAGCCCTGCGATGCAGGGCTTTTTTTTGCCCGGTGGCGCTGCGCTTACCGGGCCTACGATCGATCCCCTCGCCCCTCTGGGGAGAGGGTTAGGGTGAGGGGAACGCCTCGCACTGACGTCAAAACTCCATCTTCACCGTAAACTGCACTTCACGCGGGTCGCCAATCTGGTTGCCCAGGTTATTGGTCGCAATCGACGACGTGTAGTAGGTCTTATCAAACAAATTCTTCACGTTCACCTGTAGCGTCACCGGATATTGCAGCTTCATTTTGTACGCCGCAAATGCATCCGCCACGAAATAGCCCGGCAGATAATAATCCGCACCGTTAGTCGCTGAACGACGGCTCACGCCGTGCCCGCCGCCGCCAATTGTCAGCGTATTCCCGGCAAACGCATTGTGAATATCGTACGTCAGGAACAGGGAGCCGGTATGGCGCGGCACGTTCGGCAGCGGTTTGCCCGCGTAGTCCGGGTCTTCCAGCACCTTCGCATCGGTATAGCCGTAGCTGGCGATAATGTTGGTGTTCTCGGTCAGCGATCCGGCGAGATCCACTTCGACACCCTGCGAGCGCACGCGGCCCGCGGTTTTGGCGACGGTATCATCACCGATGCTCTCGGTGTACAGCACGTTGCGCTTGTGGATATCAAACAGCGCGATGTTGGCAGTAATGCCGTCGAACAGGTCGAATTTAGCGCCTATTTCATACGCGTTCGACGTTTCCGGCGGCAGGTCGCCGATGTAGCTCGCAATGGACGACTGCGGCATAAACGTCTGGGAATAGTTAGCAAACAGGGAGACTGCCGGCGTGAGCTTGTATACCAGGCCCAGCTTCGGCGTCCACTGGTCGTCGCGGCTGTCGGTGTTGACGTTAAACGGACGGCCTTTGCCCGCGTACTGGGTGTAATACTGGTAGCGTAGTCCGGCAACGGCGATCCATTTATCGGTCAGGTACAGCGCGTCCTGCGCGTAAGCGGAGTAGCTCTCCTGCTTGATGGTTTGATCGCTGTCGGATGCCGAGACGGTGGTGCACTTGCCGAGGCTGCCATAGCTCGGGTTGTAAATATTGAAATCCTTAACGTTCTTACAACGGATCATGTCCGTACGCAGCAGATCGTAATTCTCATACGACACGCCGGTCAGGATCTCATTGTAAAAGCCCGCGATGTCCACGTTCCCCTGCAAATCTGCCCGCGTTGTGTGCATACGCTGGGTCGAACCCTGGGTCGCATCCACGCGGCGGGTCAGGTTGCCGGTTTTTGAATCGTAGGCCATCACGCGAGCCTGGTTATCGCTGTACTTATCCTGGCTGTAGCTGTAGTCGAACTTCGCGGTCCACTGGCTGTTAAGGCGATACTCCGCGTTAAGCTGAGCGAGGTCGGACTGACCGTCGGTCACGTTAAATGGCTCATCAAAGCGGGTTTTGCGATCGACGTCGACGGCCTTTTTGGTGTTGAGATCGAAGATCGTTCCGCGATCGAACGGCGTTTTATAGTCGCGATGCGAATAGAGCACGGTCACGGTGGCATCATCGCCGAACCAGGTCAAAGACGGGGCGATAAAGGTGCTGCGTTCGGTGCCGAAATTACGCCAGTAATCCTCGTCCTGATACTCCCCCGTCAGGCGATAGGCCAGACGCGTACCTTCAATCGGACCGGTGACGTCAAACTGTCCGGTACCGCCGCCAAAGCTGGTTGATGTGGCAGAAATCGAGCCGCCGAAGGTTTTCTCCGGGCGTTTGGTCACCACGTTAATCAGGCCGCCGGGGTCGAGAATACCGTAAAGGGTCGAGGCCGGGCCTTTTAGCACCTCCACGCGCTCGGTTGCGGCATTGAAGCTGCGCGGCAGCACGGTGCGCAGGCCGTTGGTCATGATCGAGCCATCGCGGTTTGCGCCGAAGCCACGGCGCACGAAGGCATCCTGCGTGCCGCCCAGGGTGTTGGTCTGCACCACGTTGCTGACGTTATACAGCGCCTCGTCGAGCGTGGTCGCGTTTTGGTCTTCCAGCACTTTATCGCTGACGGTATTGACCACCTGCGGGATGTCCAGCATCGGCATGTTGGTCAGCGTGGCGGTGGAGGTGTTCAGGGGCTGATAGCCGCTGGTGGCGTCGGTGGAAGCGTAAGGGTCGGCAGTGACGGTAAGCGTCTCACCGTCTTTTGCTGCTGCGTGCACCAGAGGCGCCATGAACAGGAGTGAAAAGAGCGCGCGCCCTTTTACCCCGGCGAATGAAGGTGTGAACTTAGCCATTACATCTGTTTTCCCAAAATATCCTGCGATGAAATGCTCGCGGAAGAATGTGTGAGTCATTGCCCTTACGGTCTGTCCGTTAGCCTCTACGGCATCGGACTTGTAATTGAGAATCATTCAAGCATGAGGGGGTGTAGTAGTAAATGGAATAAATAAAAATTTCGCTACAGAGGTTTCTCTCTGGCTAATACGCGTTGATTTCCTGTTTAAGGCATTGAAAATAATTGATAAAAAGGAATTTTGATTTGTGGAGCGATGCTCAGTTATCCCTGGGGTTTACAGGGTATATCTTCGCTTGACTACTACATGGCGCGGCGGCAAACTCACAAAAGAGAATGAGTTTTATTTTTATTTGTTGGTTTTTTTTCTTACGTTGGCGTTCACGTGGCTCACTACATCAAAAAGCCGGGACTGGTTCTTGAGAACCTCTCCGCGGGTTACCAGAAAAAAATCATCGTTGATGATATCTCCCTTGCGATCCCCCAGCAGAAAATGACTGTTCTGGTGGGCGCAAACGGCTGCGGAAAATCGACGCTGTTAAGTACCCTCGCGCGGCTGCTTCAGCCGCTCGGCGGCAGCGCGGTGCTGGACGGCAAAGCCATCCACTCGCAGCCAACCAAAGCGGTCGCCCGCCAGCTCGGGATCCTGCCGCAGTCTCCGCTGCTTCCAGAAGGGTTAACCGTATTTGAGCTGGTCTCGCGCGGACGTTTCCCCTGGCAGAACGTGATGCGCCAGTGGAGCGAGGAAGACGAGCGGGCCGTGGAAGAGGCGTTACGCCTGACCGGAACGGCAGAGTTTGCCCATCATCTGGTTGAAAGCCTGTCCGGCGGCCAGCGCCAGCGCTGCTGGATCGCCATGGTACTGGCGCAGCAAACGCCCTATATCCTGCTGGATGAACCCACGACGTACCTCGATCTTCGCTACCAGGTGGAGATCCTCGAACTGCTGCACACGCTGACGCGCCGGCACGGGCGCACCGTGGTGGTGGTTCTGCACGATCTCAACTTCGCCGTGAACTACGGTGATTCTCTGGTCTTTTTACGTCAGGGAAAGGTTGAGGGGGTACTGCATGAGGGCGACGCCTGCACGCCGGAGCTGATCAAAGCGGTGTTTGATGTCGACGTGCATATGTCGGTTAACCCGCTGACCGGCAAGCCGTTCTTTATGCCGTTCCGTCAGGCTGTCGACAAACCATGATGCGCACGTCTGTGGCCTTTATTCTCTTTACGCTGCTGCTTCTGGCAGGCGCGATTGCGCACCTGAGCATCGGGGCGCGCGTTATCGCCCCCCGGACGGTAGTAGACGCATTTTTCCACTTCGACCCGCGCAATTTTGAGCATAGCGTGATCGTCAGGCTGCGCTTGATGCGACTGTGCGCCGCCCTGGTGACGGGCGCGGCGCTCGGCGTCGCGGGCGTGCTGCTGCAGTCAGTGATCCGCAACCCGCTCGGCGAGCCGCATATCCTGGGGCTAAATGCAGGGGCGGCGCTGGCGGTGGTGCTGACGAGTGCCCTCGGGCTGTCGCTGCCGTTTGGCCGCCCTCTGATAGCCGCAGCCGGCGCCGCCGCGCTCTTTTTGCTGGTGCTAACGTTCTCCTCATCCGGGCGTACCGGTCTCACGCCGATGAAAGTCACGCTGTGCGGCGTGGCGATGTCGGCATTTGCCTCATCGATAACCGCCACGGTGTTGATTCTGGATGAACAGACGCTGCTGGCCATGCGGACCTGGCTTGCGGGGGATGTGGCGGGAGTCATCGGCGAGACGACCGCTAGCGCCGCGGGGGCCGCTGCCGTGGGTTTTGCGCTGGCGCTCTGGCTGTCGCCGTCGCTGAACATGCTGGCGCTGGGGGACAGAATGGCGCAGGGGCTTGGCGTGTCGCTGATGAAAACGCGCCTGCTCGCGCTGCTGGCCATCGCCCTGCTGTGCGGCGCGGCGGTTTCAGTTGCCGGACCGATCGGGTTTATCGGACTCGTGGTGCCGCAGCTGATTCGCCGTCTGGTATCGGTGGACCTGCGCGTGATGGTGCCGCTCTCAGCCCTCTGCGGGGCGCTGGTTCTGCTGATGGCGGATATCGCCGCCCGCACGCTGTTTACGCCGTATGAGCTGGCAACCGGCGTGATGACTGCGCTGGTCGGCGCGCCGGTCTTTATCCTTATGGCGTCAAGGATGTTCAAATGAACCGGGCTGGATTGAGGGCAGTACGATTTTCCTCCTTCTCGGCGCTGGTTCGCCCGAGGGCGCTGCTGTATCTGACCGTTTTAACCCTTGCCGTTTTACTGCTGCTAAGTTTTGGCCTGACGCACGGCTCGCTGCCCATTCCTGCTTCCGCCATCGGACGTGCGCTGTTTTATCCTGAACGTCTGACGGCGGATGCGTATTACATTGTGATGGATATCCGCCTGCCGCGCCTGCTGATGGCGGTGCTGTGCGGCGCGATGCTCGGCATGGCGGGGGCGGCCATGCAGTCCATTACCCGCAACGGCCTTGCTGACCCCGGACTTATCGGCGTGAAAGAGGGCTGTAGCGCGGCGGTGCTGCTGCTGATTTTTCAGTTTCCGGGATTGGGGCCGTACTGGCGTCCACTTATCGGCATGGCCGGTGGGCTGCTGACCGCGCTGCTGGTAGTGGCGCTGGCGCGTGATATCTCGCGCCCGCGATTCATCCTGATCGGCATCGGCGTGTCATGGGCGTTTGCCGCCGCGATGGGGGTCTTTATGACGACCGCCGACGTGCGCGACGTCCAGACGGCGATGCTGTGGCTGGCGGGGAGTCTGCATGCGGCAAGCTGGACGCTGGTCAGCATCGCTGCTGCCTGGACAGTGCCGGCGTTTGCGCTGCTGCTCTTTACCGCGCGCGCCGCAGACGTAGCCTTGCTCGGCAACCACACTGCGACGGGGCTGGGCGTGCGGACTTCACACCTCGCGCTGCTGCGCGTGTTTGCCCCCGTGGTGCTCACCGCGGCCTGCGTCTCCTGCGTGGGGAGTATCGGCTTTGTCGGGCTGATTGCCCCGCACATGGCGCGCCTGCTGCTGCGCGGAGGGCAAACGGCACTGCTGACGGGAAGTGCCGTACTGGGCGCGCTGCTGGTGCTGCTGGCGGATAACGTCGGGCGGCTGGCATTTCTCCCGTTGCAGCTGCCGGCGGGAATTGTCATTTCACTGATTGGCGGACCGTTTTTCCTGCTGCTGCTCTGGCAGCGTCGGGATCGATTTTAGGGGATAGAAATGCGCGTATTTTTTGCAATGCTGGTGCTGGTGGGTTTTGCTGCAGGAGCCGCAGAGCCAACGCAGACGTTTACTGACGACCTGAACCGCAAAGTGGTGGTGCCGGTTAACCCGAAGCGGATTGTGTCCCTGCACGACCTGGATATCACCATTCCGCTGATCGAGCTTGGCGTACCGCCGGTTGCCAGCCATGGCCGTACCCGACCGGACGGCAGCCATTTTCTGCGCTCCAGCGGCATGCTGACGGGCATCGATTTTGATAATTCCGACATCACATTCATCGGCACCGCCGATATCGATATTGAAGCCATCGCCGCGGCGAAGCCGGATCTTATCATCACCGAGCCGACCCGCAACACGCCGGTCGAACAGCTGGAAAAAATTGCCCCGACGGTGAGTATCGATCACCTCGACGGCGGCGCGCCGGAGATCTACCGCAAGCTGGCGCAGCTTACCGGGACAGAGGCGCGGCTGAAGATTCTGGAGCGTCGCTATCAGGAGCAGATCGAGGCGCTAAAGGCGACCATCGATACGAGCAAACTGACCGTCTCGGTGATTCAGGCCAATCAGGGCAAAATCAACGCCATGCACAGCTACCACTCGCTTGGGCGCGTGCTGCGCGACGCAGGGTTCAGATTCCCGCCGCTGATTGAGAGCATCCCGGAGGGCGGGCGCATCGACGTCAGCGCCGAGCGTCTGCCGGAGCTGGATGCTGATTTTGTCTTTGCAACCTGGCGCGGGGACACCGGCGGAAAACCGCAGGACGAGCTGGCGGCGATGGATGCGGTGATGCCGGGCTGGTGTCAGTTTCTCAACGCCTGCCGAACCGGGCATTACGTGCTCATCTCCCGCGAGGAAGCGATCTCAAATTCATTTGCCTCGCTGGGGCTGATGGCCGCGCAGGTGCAGTCGCAGATAGCGGGCCGTCCGCTGCCGGAGGCCGCACGATGATCCGAAAAATTGATGTCTACGGCGACCGCCTCCGCTCGCGGGCGCACCAGCTGACGCCGCGCCTGCTGCAGGTGGCGAGCTATATCAATGAAAATCGTGAAGCGGTTATGGAGCAGACGGCAATGGAGATTGCCGCTGTGCTACACACCTCGGACGCCACCGTGGTGCGTGCCATTCAGGCGCTTGGGTTTGGCGGGCTGCGGGATCTCAAGCAGACCCTGGAGCAGTGGTTTGGCCCGGTGGTCACCTCCAGCGAGAAGATGTCCACGACGGTAAACACGCTTACCAGCGACGTCGACGCGAGCATCGATTTTGTGCTGGAAGGCCATCAACACACCTGCGCGGTGTTGTCCGAACCGGGCAACCGCTACGCGATGGCGCAGGCGGTGTCGCTGCTGGCGCAGGCGAGACAGGTCGCTATTTTTGGCATTGGCGCATCCGGCATTCTGGCTGAGTACACCTCGCGACTGTTTAGCCGTATAGGCCTGCCTGCGATCCCGCTCAACCGCACCGGTATTGGCCTCGCCGAACAGCTGATTGCCCTACAGCGCGGTGACGTGCTGGTAATGATGGCGCAAAAATCCGCGCACCGGGAAGGACAGACCACGCTGCGCGAAGCGAAGCGCCTGGGTATTCCCACCATTTTGCTGACCAACGCCACTGACTCGCGCTTTAGCAAAGAGGCAAGCGTAGTGATCCACGTCCCGCGCGGCGGCGAGAAGGGCAAAATCCCGCTGCACGGCACGGTGCTGCTGTGCCTGGAGATGATTATTCTGTCCGTCGCCTCCACCGAGCCGCAGCGCACCATCAAGTCGATGAAGCGCATCAACGAGTTACACCGCGGATTAAAGCCGGGCAAGAAGAGCGGTTGATTTTCCCCCTCTCCCCGTGGGCTGAGGGATCCCCAGTAATTTTTTTATGCAGAAGCAATAAAGTTGCTTTCTAAATGACTGAGGGCTGTCAGCGATGCTCTGGTCCGGCTGTAAATCGCTGAGGCGTTTCCTGCAGGCCGGGGCGAGGCGCAGGGATGCGCCGAGAGGGCGGCTTTACAGGGACGTTGCCTCCGCCCGTACCCGATAAGCCGGAAGGAATAAGCCGAGGGCACCGCGAAGCGGCGATTTACCGCCGGGAGCCCGGGTCGCCAGGGTGGTGGCGACTGAGCCACCCTGGCACGTTCACCGGTCATGTCGTTACAGAGTAGCAAGGAACATAAAGTGAACGGAATGACCACCACCGCCGTATGTTCCCCTCACCCTAACCCTCTCCCCGGAGGGGCGAGGGGATTGCTCAGTGCTCGCATTAATTTGTGGGGAACCCTCAGCCCCGTGGGTGAGGGCGTCAAACCGCACGATGGTTCTTCCGGTACTGCAGCGGCGTCTCGCCAATCCCTTTTTTAAACGCGCTGATAAACCACGTCACGTCGGAAAAACCCGTCTGTGCGGCAATGTCACGCACGCTCGAATCAGTGTGGAGTAAACACTCACACGACTTACGCAACCTTAGCGTATTCAGGTAGTCGTGAATTTTTTCGCCCGTTTCCGCATGGAATTTTCGCGATACGTAGCTGCGGGATTTTCCCAGCTCATTGGCCAGCGCATCCAGACGAAATTTCTCCTGATAATGCTCGTCGAGCCAAAACATCACCTGGCTGGCGATCCCCTGGCTGTTTCCCGGCTCGCCGTCGCGATCGTCGGGCAGCATCGCGAACAGGCCGATCAGCAGGCTGGCGATGATCTCGCCGTTCATCGGCGGTTTATAGCAGCTAAACAGATGGTCGATATGGTGATGGAAGTGGGCTAAATCGGCGACCCACGCTTCGCCGCCACGGCGTGACAGCCGCTCCAGACGCTGCCGGGTCTGGGGAAAATCCCGCAGGATCTTCAGCACCGCGTGCTGGTCGAGATGAATAATGGTGCGGCGGTAAATTGCCTCCGCCTGTTCGTCCACCATGACCTTGTGCAGCGTAAAAGGCGGGAAGAAAAACAGCCGTCCGGGGCGCATGGTGTAGTGACGATTATCGACAATCGCCACGCCAAAGCCCTCTTCCACATAGAGGATCTCCAGACACTGGTGCCAGTGATGGTAGCGCACGGTATTGGCAAACAGGCGGCTGAACGAGGCCACGGTATCGTTCAGGGCGATCAGTTCCAGAAGATCGGATGTCGGCGTGTCGCGCATAGTGCAATAAAACTCAACTTTTTCCCGTCTGACCGTCTTTATAAACCACCTTTTTAAATTTTCTCAACTGGAGGTTTATTCATCGTTCATGCCTGTGACACGGCTAACATTTCTGCCCCTTGCGGATTCACTATGCTTTGCCGCAGTTGATTACGAGGGCGAACCGATGTGGGCGGCAAACAAAGAAAAATCAAATCCGTTGTCTTCACGCCAGGAGGTAGTGGCGTCGTTGAATGCACTTTTACAGGCGCTGGATACGCAATTTCCGGCGAACCGTTCACGATTCTCGCTGGGTGATACCTGCGCCCATTACACAGCGGATATTGCGCAGATGGAGGGACTTTCCCGCGCGCTGTGGGGGCTGTTTCCGCTGATGGCATCCGGCGAAAGCACGCCGTTCAGCGAGAAGTACCTTACTGCCATTAAGCTTGGTACCGACCCGCAAAGCACCGGCTACTGGGGTGAAACCGGCCCGTACGATCAGCGTCTGGTAGAGATGGCGGCCTACGGTCTGGGGCTCGCTCTGCTGGGAGATAAACTCACCGCGCATTTTACCGGGCGCGAGGTGATTAACCTGCACGCGTGGCTCAACCAAATCACCGACGCGCAGATGCCAGACAGCAACTGGAACTATTTTGCCATTATGGTCCAGCTCGGCTTTAAGCGCGCCGGCCTGCCGTACGATCAAGCCGCCATTGACCACCGCTTTGCGCTGATGGACGCCTACTATCTCGGCGACGGCTGGTACTCCGACGGTCCCGGCCGCCCGAAAGACTATTACATCTCCATGGCTTTCCATTTTTACGGCCTGATTTACGCCACCCTGAGTGACGACGAGGCGAGGGCAAAGGTGCTGCGCGAGCGCTCGCGTCTGTTCGCGGAAGACTTTATCTACTGGTCCGCCGCCGATGGTGCCTCGGTGCCGTTTGGCCGCAGCCTGACCTACCGCTTTGCCATGGTTGCCTTCTGGAGCGCGGTGGCTTTTTCTCAGCTGGACGTCTTCACCCCGGGTATCGTGAAGGGCATTGTGCTGCGGCATCTGCGCTGGTGGCAGCAGCAGTCGATTGTCGATCGCGACGGTATTCTTACCCTGGGGTTTGCGTATCCGAACCTGGCGATGTGCGAGGATTACAACTCCCCCGGTTCACCGTACTGGGCGCTGAAAACCTACCTGATCCTGGCGCTGCCGGAGGCGCATCCGTTCTGGCAGGCCGACGAGCAGCCGCTGCCCGCGCTTGCTGAAAAACATGTGATCCCGCATGCGCAGCAGATCCTGATGCATTCGAAAGCTTCGCAGCACGTCGTCATGCTCACCGCTGGTCAGCTGGAGCTGAATAACTACGTCAACACCGAAGCGAAATACACCAAATTTGCCTACTCCAGCCGCTTCGGATTCACCATTGAGCGTGGACGATTTGGCCTGAAGCATGCAGCCTGCGATTCCATGCTGCTGCTGGCGGACGAAGATGACTATTTCCGCGGTCGTCGCGAGTGCGAAGAGGTTCGGGTGGATGAACATTACATTTTCTCGCGCTGGTCGCCGTGGCGCGACGTGCAGATTGCGACCTGGCAGATCCCGTTCGGGGAGTGGCACCTGCGCCTGCACCGCATCAACAGCGCGCGCACTCTGCAAACCGTCGAGGGCGGCTTTGCGGTGATGAAAACCGCCCACCAGGTGCGCGATCGCGGTTGTTATCTGATGGCTGAAAACGGCAGCAGCGTCATTGTCGATCTTTCGCCGGTCATTCACCGCCAGCCAGACAGCATCGTCACGCCGCCGAACAGCAGCATTATGTTTGCGGAGTGCGCTTCCATTCCGTTGTTAAAGGCCGACCTCCCGCAAGGGGAAAGCTGGCTCTGTTGCGCCGTTCTGGCTGGCGGAAAACAGCCCGTTGCGGCGACGCCGCAGCTGAATATAACCCATAGCCGGGTCGTCATTAGCGAACCCGGAAGCGAACGTAAGCTGTCGTTCACATTATAAAAATCTGGCCCTACACGTCGGCGAGGATGATATGAAAAGCACATCGACAACTAACAGAACTGAATATTACAAAATCAGTAGCTTTATCTTTCTCTATTTCTTTACCTGGTCTGCCAGTATTGGACTGCTGGCGATCTGGCTTGGCCAGAAAGCCAATCTCAGCGGCTCGGTGATTGGAACCGTTTTTGCGGTGAACGGGATATTCTCCGTTATTCTTAAACCGATCTACGGCTATATTCTCGATAAGATCGGCATGAGCAAATACCTGCTCTATTTTGTGGTGATCATGTCGGCCCTGATGGCGCCGTTCTTTATTTACGTATACCAGCCGCTGTTAATGTCTAATACCCTGCTGGGGATTATTATCGGCGCGCTCTATTTAAGCTTTGCCTGGTACGCGGGTGTGGCGGCGTGCGAATCGTATTCCGACCGCTTTAGCCGCTTAAACGGCATGGAGTTCGGGCAAATTCGCATGTGGGGTTCGCTCGGCTGGGCGGTGGCATCGTCCTTCTCCGGCCTGCTTTTTAACCTCTCACCGGCGTATAACTTTATTCTCGGCAGCGTGGCATCGGTGGTGATGCTGATCGTCCTGCTGAGCCTGAAAGTGAACACTAACTCCATTCACGCGGGCGAGGTGCTGACGAAAGAGAAAATCGCCCCGTCAGACGTTTACGCCCTGCTGCGAAACCGCAAATTCTGGGCCTTCTGCCTGTACGTGGCGGGCGTGGCGTGGATGATGTTTATCGCCGAGCAGCAGTTCTCGCGCTATTTCGTCACCTTCTTCGATGATATTCATGAGGGCAACGCGGTATTCGGTTATCTCGGGACCGTGCAGTCGGGCATGGAATTTGTCATGTATATGGTGGTCCCGCTGTTTGTGAACTTTATTGGCGCCAAACGCGGGCTATTAATTGTCGGGCTGGTGGTCGGGGCGCGTCTGATTATTTCCGGCATGTGTGATTCTCACCTGTTAATTTCAGTGCTTAAGCCGCTGTACGGTCTGGAAATTTGTCTCCTGCTGGTGTCGGTATTTAAATATATCGCCGAGCATTTCGACAAGCGCGTCAATGCCACCATGTATTTACTCGGCTATCAGGCAATGCTCTACGTTGGCAACGTGGTGGTCTCTTCCCCTGCCGGCTATATGTATGACCGTATTGGCTTTGAGCACACCTATATCATCATGGGCGCAACGGCGCTGACCTTTACCCTTATTTCTGCTTTTACGTTATCCGCCTGTCAGAGCAAATGGCGCGGGGCTCGTGCGCTGAACGTAGCAGAAACGTCAACACGTTAAATTACGCCGTCAAAGAAGGAACCGAAATATGTTAAGTCGTATCAAAGAAGAACGTCTGCCTGTTATCGCTGCGCCCGTTGACTCCCGCGCATTCAGCGATGAACTGAATTCGGCGCGCAGCCACGTTCTGGACCTGATTAGCCGTCATTTAACGGAGTTCGGCGACAAATTCCCGGCGGAAACCTGCCAGAACGGTTTTTATCCGCTGACTGACAACGTGGAATGGACCACCAGCTTCTGGACCGGGCAGCTATGGCTGGCATGGGAGATGAGCGGCGAGGAAAAATTCCGCGCGATGGCGGAAAAACACGTGCGCTCGTTTGGCCTGCGCATCGCCGGGCGCAACGACACCAACACCCACGATTTAGGCTTCCTCTACACGCTCTCCTGCGTAGCCGCGTGGCGGCTGACCGGAAATCGCGAGGCGCGCGGCTTCTCGCTGCTGGCGGCGGAAGCTCTGCTGGAACGCTTCCACGAGAAGGCGAAGATCATCCAGGCGTGGGGCGATCTCTCCGATCCGGACCAGGCCGGGCGGATGATCATCGACTGCAACATGAACCTGCCGCTGCTCTACTGGGCAACGGAGCAGACGGGCGATCCGCGCTTTGCCGACGCCGCAAAAGCGCACGTCATGCAGGCGGCGACGTACCTCATTCGTGACGATGCCTCCACATTCCACACCTACTATATGGATGTGACAACCGGCGCACCGCGCTACGGCAACACCCAGCAGGGCTACGCCGACGACTCCTGCTGGTCACGCGGGCAGGCGTGGGGAATTTACGGCTTCCTGCTGAGCTATATCTATACCGGCGACGAGACGATGATCGCCCTGTCAAAACGGCTGGCGAACTACTTCCTCAATCGCCTGCCCGACGACTACGTCTGCCACTGGGATCTGGCGCTGGTGGGCACCGACGCGCTGCGTGATTCTTCCTCGGCGGCGATTGCGGTATGTGGGCTGCTGGAGCTGGTGAAACACCTGCCGGTCACGGATCCGGATCGCGAGCGCTATATGGAATGGGCTAAAGGCATTATGTCGTCACTGACGAAACACTATCTGATGGGGAGAGAAGAAAAGGGCAACGGGCTGCTTAAACACTCGGTTTACCACCTCGGGAGCAACAAAGGCGTGGATGAGTGCGCAAGCTGGGGAGATTACTTCTACGTTGAGGCGCTGGTGCGTTTCACCCGGAGCTGGAAACTGTACTGGTAACTGGCCGGGGGATTACCATCCAAGCACGTCTTTAATGACGCGCCGGTAGGGCGTATCAAGCTGGGCAGGCACGCGGCAAATATAGTCCCGCGCATGGCTGCGGGTCTCTCCGCTGAGGCCGTCGAGATAAGCGATGGCTTCGTCCACGGCAGGAACCCTGCCTTCCTGTGACGCGCTTCTCGGCGGGAGCCCGGTCCAGATGATCGCTTCAATACCTTTCTCCCTGGCCCATGTTGACAGGATACCCGTGTCGCGTCCGGTGATTAGCAGCGAGCCAATGCCATCGCAGCGATCCTCGGGAATGGCTTCGCGCTCACGCAAAGCGCGGCAGGCCACGCTCAACGTTGTGGCCTCCAGCCATGCCCAAAGCACCGGCACGGCAGGGGCATTCATACAGATGGCGGTCGCCAGTTCACCGCCATCGCTGACCCGACAGAACTCGACGGGCAAAGAAGGCCCGTCGGTCTGCCACTCACCGGCTACCGGTAACGCGCCGCTTTTCCAGATTAACGAACCCCAGCCAAGACAAGCTATTTTCATTCTGTTCCTCTGCGCGACGTGAACCGACTGTTTTAGACGTTATGCTTTAGGAATACGCAGCGTCTGGCCGGGATAGATTTTATCGGGGCTGGAGAGCATAGGGCGGTTAGCCTCAAAAATCTTGTTGTACTGGTTAGCATCGCCGTACACGGTTTTAGAGATCGCGCTCAGGGTATCGCCGGATTTCACCGTATAGTAAGTAGCTTCATCTTTGGCATCTGTCGCGGTGATGTTGTTCTCCACCTCGCTGACGCCTGCGATGTTGCCGACGGCGACCTGGATTTTTTCTTTCTGCTCCTGCGTCAGCCCGTCGCCCGTCACGCTGGCTTTGCCGTCGGTGACGTCAACCTGAACCTTATCGGAACCGGGAATGTTGAGTTTCTTGAGGTGCTCGGTGATTTTATCGCTCTGACCCTTATGATCGGTCAGATTGTCCCACAGCTTTTCGCCTGCTTCTTTTACGAAATTAAAAAGACCCATTCCATCCTCCTGTTTAACATGAAGTCAGAATAAGCATAGCAGTTGAGTGTTAAGGTGATAAAAAAAGCCCGGTGGCGTTAACGCTTACCGGGCCTGGGAGGGAAGTTGTAGGCCGGGTAAACGCAGTGCCACCCGGCAAATTTCACAGAACTTAAACCCCTTGCTCCAGAATACGAATATGGGTTTCCAGAACGTCCCCTTTCACCGCGTCGCTCCACGCTTTCATATGCGCGGTCTGCAAATGCGCTTCAAGGTGCGCGACGGTTTCCCACTGCTCAACCATGATGATCGAGTCTGGCGCGGTCGCCTGGAAGCTTGCGCTGGTGGCGGCGTCCACCATTGGCGCGTAGCCGTGGCAGCCTTCTTCTTTCAGTACGGTCGGGATGATCTTTGCGAACTCATCCAGCACCGCCTGGCGGTGATGTTGGCCAGGACGCGTACGGATTTCAGCAATAACGGTAAGCATAATTAACTCCTTCTAATTCCAGGCTACCAGTTAAGCAAAAATTTCCGCGAGATGCTTGCGATATTCTGCGATATAGCGTGGGACGTCCGGCATTTTAATTACGTCATTGACGATAAAGGTCGGCAGCGGCTCCATAGCCAGGAACTGACTCGCCTTGTGGAATGGCAGATACGCGCCGTCTACGCCTACGCCTTCAAAGAACTGATCTTGCTCGGTGAACGCTTCAAGCGGGGCATTCCAGGTCAGGGAGAGCATGTATTTCTTGCCCTGCAACAGGCCGCCGGAACCGTATTTTTTAGACGCGTCTGAGCGGGTGCGGCCGTCGCTGGCATACAGCGAACCGTGACCTTCGGTAAACACATCGTCCATGTATTTTTTCACGGTCCACGGTGCGCCCATCCACCAGCCCGGCATCTGCCAGATAACCACGTCGGCCCACAGGAAGTTCTGCACTTCGGCCTTCACGTCGTAATCGCTGTCCGCGCGCACAACCTTAACATCATGTCCGGCGTCGCGCAGGAAACCATCCGCGACCTCGGTCAGGGTGTCATTGAGCTGGCCTTTAGAGTGCGCAAATTCTTTCGCGCCGTTGATAATCAGAATGTTGCTCATTATTTGTCCTCGATGCTGAGAGTATGCCAGGTATTCTACGCGCGAGGACGGAGCGGAAAAATAAGCAAAATGTGCAAAGTCTTTTGCGCTCAGCGCAATAATGGCTACCAGCTGACGGTCACCTCAAAGCCCCCTTCAGGCGCATTGCCCAGCGAGACGCGCATCCCGTGTAACGCCGCGATGCGCTTCACGATAGACAACCCCAGACCGCTGCCGGTGGCGTCCTGGCCCGGTGGACGATAAAAGCGCTCGCCGAGACGCGCCAGCGCATCGGTTGAAATGCCCGGGCCGTTGTCGCGCACGGTAAAGCTTTGGGTGTTCAGCGTCACGTCCACCACGCTGCCGCGCGGGCTGTAACGAACGGCGTTGTCCAGCAGGTTACGCGCCAGCAGGCTCAGCAATAGCGGCTGTCCGTGACGCATCACCTCGGGCGCGTTGACGTTGAGCCGAATATCAATGCCCGCCTGCTGCGCCGGATGCCAGATATCCAGCACCGCGGATTGCAGCAAATCGGCCATCATCACGGGTTCGACGTCATCAAGATTATCCAGTGAATCCAGGCGCGACAGGGTGAGAAGCTGATCCACCAGCCGGGAGGCGCGGTCGATGCCCGCATGCAATTGCCCCAGCGCTTTAGACTGCGCCTCGGGATCGTCAAGGGAAAGCTGCGCCACGTCGGTTTGCACCTTCAGCGCGGCAAGCGGGCTGCGCAACTCATGAGCGGCATCCGAGGTGAAGCGGCGCTCGCGGGCCATCATCTCCTGCGTACGGGCGAAAAGATGGTTAAGCGCATCAAGCAGCGGGCGAACCTCCGTCGGCACGCCGTGGGTGGGCAGCGTATCGGTCGCATCCGGCGAGCGTGAACGCAGGGTCTGCGCCAGGTTTTTCAGCGGTTTCAGTTCCCGGCTCAGCAGGACAATCAGCAACAGAAGCATTACGGGCAGCGCCACCAGCCACGGCGTCAACTGCGAGCTGACCACGTCCAGCGCCATATCTTGTCGGTACTCCCACTCCTGGCCAACCACCACGCGGTATTTCCCGTCCGGGGAGGTCAGCCACAGGAAACGCCATTCGTCGTTGTCATCCTGCAACCGACCGTCATCAAATCCGTCCCGGCGGTAGTGATAAGGTATGTCGCGCCCGTTCTCACCGTCGTTAAGCACCATGCTGCCGTCTGCGGTGAAGATTGCGAAGGCCAGCGCATCGTCGTCAAGATGGCCGTGTTTGGCTTTTTTCGGCACCTCGCGCATGCGTTCCGGGGCGCGGAGTTCGTCCACGTCCATCGTCAGCAGCCGTTTGGCAAACAGCATCTGCTGGGTATCGAACAGCTTATCGAGCTTGTCGGTCGTCTGGTGCCAGGCCACCACGCTTGCGGCAAACCAGGCCGCCAGGGACAGCAGCAAAAAGAGGAGCGTCAGGCGCAGCTTTAGGCTCAGGCGTTGGGTCAGTTTCATGCGTCACCCAGGGTATAACCGATGCCGTGCACGGTGCGGATAAATTCGCTGCCGAGCTTGCGGCGTAAATGATGAACGTGGACTTCGACGGCGTTGCTGGAGACGTCATCATCCCAGTTGTAGAGTTTCTCTTCGATGGCCTTGCGCGGCAGCACGCGGCCCGCGTTGCGCATCAGCAGTTCCAGCAGGGCGAACTCTTTGGGTTTGAGCACCAGCGTTTCGCCCTCCAGCGTGGCGACGAGACTTGCCGGATCGAGCGTGACCTTGCCGTGACGCAGCTCGCTGCGCGCCTGCCCGTGGCTGCGGCGCACCAGCGCTTCGAGGCGGGCTGCCACTTCAATCAGCGCGAACGGCTTACACAGGTAATCATCCGCCCCCAGGCGTAACCCTTCGACGCGCTGATTCAGCGCATCCCGCGCGGTGAGGATCAGCACCGGTTCGCTCTTACCGCTTTCGCGCCAGGCGCGCAGGATCTCAAGCCCGTCGATTTCCGGCAGCGTCAGGTCCAGCACCACGGCATCGTACGGCGCGGTGTACAGGGCCGCCTGCCCGGTTTTACCGTCGGTAAACCAGTCCACGTTAAAGCCCATTTTGCTTAAGCCCGCTTTGATGCCATCGCCGATGAGCTTGTCGTCTTCTACCAGTAAAATGCGCATATTTCCTCCTTGATGCCGTCAGTAAACCTTCTGCAAGCGCCTGCTGTACAGTAAAAATAAATAAATTTTCCCCTTAAGAAGTTGTTAAGGTTTACCCTGTTTAATGGATTGTGAAACGACATTAAAGGGAGAGATTAAGATGAAAAAATACGCTGCAATTGCTGCCATCATGATGATGACCACTGCCCCTGTTTTTGCTGCACAGGGTGGCTTCTCTGGCCCATCTGCGACACAGACCCAGACGCAAACCCAGCAGGGTGGCTTTGTCGATAATAACGCCAACCTCACTACCGCGGCTAAAGTCAAAGATATGAAGGACGACAGCTGGGTGAAGCTGCGCGGTAATATTACCGAGCGCCTGTCCGATGACCGTTACACCTTCCGCGATGAAAGCGGCACGGTGGTGGTGGAGATCGACCACAAGCGCTGGAACGGCGTGACGGTGACGCCACAGGATAAAGTCGAACTCCAGGGTAAAATCGATAAAGACTGGAACGAGTTTGAAATCGACGTGAAGCAGGTTATCAAGCTGAACAAATAACCCGGAAAGGGCCGCTTATGCGGCCCTTTTTCTTTGTGACTCAACTCGCCAGATGAGGTAGTATCTGCGGCAATATTGCCTGAAACCCATCGGTTTCTGAGTTGAGGAATCACACGTAATGAGCGATATGGCAGAGCGCCTCGCGCTACATGAATTCACGGAAAACGCCTACCTGAACTACTCCATGTACGTCATCATGGACAGGGCGTTGCCGTTTATCGGGGATGGCCTGAAGCCCGTTCAGCGCCGCATCGTCTATGCGATGTCCGAACTGGGGCTGAATGCGACCGCCAAGTTCAAGAAATCCGCCCGTACCGTTGGTGACGTGCTGGGGAAATACCATCCGCACGGTGACAGCGCCTGCTATGAAGCGATGGTGCTGATGGCCCAGCCGTTCTCTTACCGCTATCCGCTGGTGGATGGCCAGGGGAACTGGGGGGCGCCGGACGATCCGAAATCCTTCGCGGCGATGCGTTATACCGAATCCCGTCTGTCTAAATATGCCGAAGTGCTGTTGGGCGAACTGGGGCAGGGTACGGTCGACTGGGTGCCAAACTTCGACGGTACGATGCAGGAGCCGAAAATGCTGCCTGCGCGTCTGCCGAACATCCTGCTGAACGGCACGACCGGTATCGCCGTGGGCATGGCGACGGACATTCCGCCGCACAACCTGCGTGAAGTGGCGAAAGCCGCCATCACCCTGATTGAGCAGCCAAAAACCTCGCTGGACGATCTGCTGGATATCGTGCAGGGGCCGGACTATCCGACCGAAGCCGAGATCATCACCTCGCGTGCGGAAATCCGTAAAATCTACCAGAACGGCCGCGGCTCCGTGCGCATGCGCGCGGTATGGACCAAAGAGGATGGCGCCGTGGTGATCACCGCGCTGCCGCACCAGGTCTCCGGCGCGAAGGTGCTGGAGCAGATTGCCTCCCAGATGCGCAATAAAAAGCTGCCGATGGTGGACGACCTGCGTGACGAATCGGACCACGAAAACCCGACCCGTCTGGTGATTGTGCCGCGCTCTAACCGCGTGGATATGGAGCAGGTGATGAACCACCTGTTCGCCACTACCGATCTGGAAAAAAGCTACCGCATCAACCTGAACATGATTGGTCTGGACGGTCGCCCGGCGGTGAAAAACCTGCTGGAGATCCTCACCGAATGGCTGGCCTTCCGCCGCGATACGGTGCGCCGCCGTCTGAACCATCGCCTGGAGAAAGTGCTTAAGCGCCTGCATATCCTCGAAGGTTTGCTGGTGGCGTTCCTCAACATTGACGAAGTGATTGAGATCATTCGTACCGAGGACGAACCTAAGCCTGCCCTGATGTCGCGCTTTGGCATCAGCGAAACCCAGGCCGAAGCGATCCTCGAACTGAAGCTACGCCATCTCGCTAAGCTGGAAGAGATGAAGATCCGCGGGGAGCAGAACGAGCTGGAAAAAGAGCGCGATCAGCTTCAGGCGATTCTGGCGTCCGAGCGCAAGATGAACACCCTGCTGAAGAAAGAGTTGCAGGCCGATGCCGACGCCTTTGGCGACGACCGTCGTTCTCCGCTGCATGAGCGCGAAGAAGCGAAGGCGATGAACGAGCACGACATGCTGCCGTCCGAGCCGGTGACCATCGTGCTTTCCCAGAGCGGCTGGGTGCGTAGCGCCAAAGGCCACGATATCGACGCGCCGGGTCTGAGCTACAAATCCGGTGACAGCTTCAAGGCGGCGGTGAAGGGCAAGAGCAACCAGCCGGTGGCGTTTATCGACTCCACGGGCCGCAGCTACGCCATTGATCCGATCACGCTGCCATCCGCGCGCGGGCAGGGCGAACCGCTGACCGGCAAGCTGACGCTGCCGCCGGGCGCCACGGTTGACCATATGCTGATGGAAGCCGACAATCAAAAACTGCTGATGGCGTCTGATGCTGGCTACGGCTTTATCTGCACCTTTAACGATCTGGTATCGCGTAACCGCGCCGGTAAAGCGCTGATCAGCCTGCCGGATAACGCCCACGTCATGCCGCCGCTGATCATCGAGAACGAAAGCGATATGCTGCTGGCGATCACCGCTGCCGGACGCATGCTGATGTTCCCGGTCAGCGATCTGCCGGAGCTGTCGAAAGGGAAGGGCAACAAGATCATCAGTATCCCGTCAGCGGAAGCGGCAAAAGGCGAAGATAGCCTGGCGCATCTCTTCCTGCTGCCGCCGCAGAGCACGCTGACCATTCATGTCGGCAAACGTAAGATCAAACTGCGTCCGGAAGAGTTGCAGAAGGTGGTTGGCGAGCGCGGACGTCGCGGCTCACTGATGCGTGGCCTGCAGCGCATCGACCGCGTGGAGATCGACTCGCCGGCGCGCAGCAAAGCGGACGACAGCGAAGAGTAACCTGTTTCATCCCCCCCTCTTTCCGGAGGGGGATTACCATAAAATTTCCCGTAAAAACGTTGTTAATTCGTGCGTTGCGATTAACAATACGCGCTCGTAATAAAGTCCTTACCTGGCCACAGGTGAAGTATAATTGTCAGCTGTCAGGGCTTCAGAGGTCGCTATGCTATACATTGTTCGTCTTATTCTTACCGTTATTTACTGCATTCTGGTCTGTATTTTCGGATCGATTTATTGCCTGTTCAGCCCGCGTAACCCAAAACATGTCGCGACGTTCGGGCACATGTTTGGTCGCCTTGCGCCATTGTTCGGCCTGAAGGTTGAAAAGCGTCTGCCTGAAGGGGCGGAGAATTTCGGTAACGCCATCTATATCGCTAACCATCAGAACAACTACGATATGGTGACGGCCTCAAATATTGTTATTCCGCCGACCGTAACCGTCGGGAAAAAGAGCCTGCTGTGGATCCCGCTTTTCGGCCAACTGTACTGGCTCACCGGTAACTTGCTGATTGACCGCAACAACCGTGCGAAAGCGCATGGCACCATTGCGGAAGTGGTGGATCAGTTTAAAAAGCGCCGGATCTCAATCTGGATGTTCCCGGAAGGGACGCGCAGCCGCGGTCGCGGCCTGCTGCCGTTCAAGACCGGCGCGTTTCATGCTGCAATTGCGGCAGGCGTTCCAATTATTCCCGTGTGCGTTTCCAATACATCGAATAAGATTAATCTTAACCGTCTGAAAAACGGACTGGTCATTGTCGAAATGCTACCGCCGGTGGATACCTCCAAATACGGTAAAGACCAGGTGCGCGAGCTGGCCACGCACTGCCGCGAGCTGATGGCTCAGCACATTGCACAGCTCGATAAAGAAGTTGCAGAGCGAGAAGCCGCCGGTAAGATTTAACCCGGTTTCGTTCAAGGGAAAACGAATTCCCGCGTTGTTAGTCGTTTCAGATGGAGCTTATATGTCACTCAGTCGGCGTCAGTTTATTCAGGCTTCGGGTATCGCCCTTTGTGCGGGTGCGATGCCGCGGACAGCCAGCGCCGCCGGGCAGCAACAGCCGCTGCCTATTCCGCCGTTGATTGAATCCCGTCGCGGACAGCCGCTATTCCTCACGCTTCAGCGTAGCCACTGGTCCTTTACCCAGGGAACGCGCGCGCAGGTATGGGGCATTAACGGACGCTACCTCGGGCCGACCATTCGCGTGTGGAATGGGGATGACGTCAAGCTCATCTACAGTAACCGGACGACGGAAAATGTCGCAATGACCGTCAGTGGGTTGCAGGTGCCGGGGCCGCTGATGGGCGGCGCGGCGCGCATGATGTCGCCGAATGCCGACTGGGCGCCCGTCCTCCCGATTCGTCAGAGCGCGGCGACATTGTGGTATCACGCCAACACCCCGAACCGCACCGCCCAGCAGGTCTATAACGGCCTGGCCGGGATGTGGCTGATTGAAGATGAGGTCAGTAAAACGCTGCCGATCCCGAATCACTACGGTGTTGATGATTTCCCGATCATTATTCAGGACAAGCGTCTGGATAACTTCGGTACGCCGGAGTACAGCGAGCCGGGCAGCGGTGGCTTTGTAGGCGATACGCTGCTGGTTAACGGCGCGCAAAGCCCGTATGTCGAAGTGTCTCGAGGCTGGGTGCGCCTGCGTCTGTTGAATGCTTCTAACTCGCGCCGCTACCTGCTGCAAATGAGCGACGGCCGCGCCCTGCATGTGATTTCAGGCGATCAGGGGTTATTACCTGCGCCGGTGTCGGTGAAACAGCTGGCGCTTGCGCCGGGCGAACGTCGTGAAATCCTCGTGGATATGACCAACGGGGATGAAGTGTCCGTGACCTGCGGCGAAGCGGCAAGCATTGTTGACCGCATTCGCGGCTTCTTTGAACCGTCGAGCGTTCTGGTCTCCACGCTGGTGCTGACGCTGCGCCCGACCGGCCTGTTGCCGCTGGTGACCGACAGTCTGCCGATGCGCCTGCTGCCGCAAGAAATTGTGACCGGCCCGGCAGTACGCAGTCGCGATATCAGCCTTGGCGACGATCCGGGCATCAACGGCGCGCTGTGGGACGTAAACCGTATTGATATCACCGCCCAGCAGGGAACCTGGGAGCGCTGGACCGTCCGCTCGGAGATGCCGCAGTCGTTCCATATTGAAGGGGTGTCATTCCTGATCCGCAACGTCAACGGGGCGATGCCGTTCCCGGAAGACAGGGGCTGGAAAGACACCGTCTGGGTGGATGGGCAGGTAGAACTGCTCGTCTACTATGGACAGCCGTCATGGCCGCACTTCCCGTTCCTGTTCCACAGCCAGACGCTGGAGATGATGGACAGGGGGTCGGTAGGGCAGATGCTGGTGAATCCGGCACCGTAAAACGAGTCGGGTGGCGGCTTCGCCTTACCCGACCTACAGGCCCGTAGGCCCGGTAAGCGTAGCGTCACCGGGCAATAAATACCCCTTCATTTCCCCCGATAAACCAGCGTATAATCCCGCTCCTTTTGTCTATTTTTTCTTCGGAAGCATTATGAGCGCAATTTCCCTGATCCAGCCGGATCGCGACCTCTTCTCCTGGCCCCAGTACTGGGCAGCCTGCTTTGGACCGGCGCCGTTCCTGCCGATGTCCCGGGAAGAGATGGATCAACTGGGCTGGGACAGCTGCGATATCATTCTGGTGACGGGTGATGCGTATGTCGATCACCCGAGCTTTGGCATGGCGATCTGCGGCCGTATGCTGGAAGCTCAGGGTTTCCGCGTGGGGATTATTTCTCAGCCTGACTGGAACAGCAAAGACGACTTTATGCGTCTGGGTAAACCTAACCTGTTCTTTGGCGTGACCGCGGGCAACATGGACTCGATGATCAACCGCTATACCGCGGACCGTAAGCTGCGTCATGACGACGCTTATACGGCAGATAACGTGGCGGGTAAACGTCCCGATCGCGCGACCCTCGTCTACACCCAGCGATGCAAAGAAGCATGGAAAGACGTGCCGGTGATCCTGGGCGGCATCGAGGCGAGCCTGCGCCGCACCGCGCACTACGACTACTGGTCTGACACCGTGCGCCGTTCGGTGCTGGTGGATTCGAAAGCCGACATGCTGATCTTCGGCAACGGCGAGCGTCCGCTGGTGGAAGTGGCGCATCGCCTGGCGCAGGGTGAAGCGGTCAGCGAGATCCGCGACGTGCGCAACACCGCGATCATGGTGAAAGAGGCGCTGCCGGGCTGGAGCGGGGTGGATTCCCGCATTATCGATATGCCGGGCAAAATCGACCCTATCCCGCATCCGTACGGTGACGATCTGCCGTGCGCGGATAACAAACCAGTTGAGCCGAAGAAAGCGGAAGCAAAGGCCGTGGTGGTGCAGCCGCCGCGTCCGAAGCCGTGGGAAAAGACCTATGTGCTGCTGCCGTCATATGAGAAGGTCAAAGCTGACAAGGTGCTCTACGCACACGCCTCCCGTATTCTGCACCATGAAACCAACCCGGGCTGTGCCCGCGCGTTGATGCAAAAGCACGGCGAGCGTTATATCTGGGTTAACCCGCCGGCGATCCCGCTCTCTACCGAAGAGATGGACAGCGTTTTTGCCCTGCCGTACAAGCGTGTGCCGCATCCGTCATATGGCAACAGCCGTATTCCGGCGTACGAGATGATCCGCTTCTCGGTCAACATCATGCGCGGCTGCTTCGGCGGGTGCTCCTTCTGTTCGATCACCGAACACGAAGGTCGTATTATTCAGAGCCGTTCCGAAGAGTCGATTGTTAACGAGATCGAAGCCATTCGCGACACGGTCCCGGGCTTTACCGGCGTAATCTCCGATCTGGGTGGTCCAACGGCTAACATGTACATGCTGCGCTGCAAATCGCCGCGCGCTGAGCAGACCTGTCGTCGTCTCTCCTGCGTCTATCCGAGCATTTGCGAGCATATGGACACCAACCACGAGCCGACGATCAACCTTTACCGTCGCGCCCGTGACCTGAAAGGCATCAAGAAGATCCTGATCGCCTCCGGCGTGCGTTACGACATTGCGGTGGAAGATCCGCGCTACATCAAAGAGCTGGCGACGCACCACGTTGGCGGTTATCTGAAGATCGCCCCGGAGCACACCGAAGAGGGCCCGCTGTCCAAAATGATGAAGCCGGGCATGGGCAGCTATGACCGCTTTAAACAGCTGTTTGATACCTTTTCAAAACAGGCGGGGAAAGAGCAGTATCTGATCCCATACTTCATCTCCGCGCACCCCGGCACCCGTGATGAAGACATGGTGAACCTGGCGCTGTGGCTGAAGCAGCGTCGATTCCGTCTGGATCAGGTGCAGAACTTCTACCCGTCGCCGCTCGCTAACTCGACGACCATGTATTACACCGGCAAAAACCCGCTAAGTAAGATTGGCTATAAGAGTGAAGACGTGGTGGTGCCGAAAGGGGATAAACAGCGCCGTCTGCACAAAGCGCTGCTGCGCTATCACGACCCGAAAAACTGGCCGCTGATCCGTCAGGCGCTGGAAGAGATGGGGAAAAAGCACCTGATCGGCTCGCGTCGTGATTGCCTGGTGCCAGCGCCAACGCTGGAAGAGATGCGCGAAGCGCGCCGCCAGAACCGCAATACGCGCCCGGCGCTGACCAAGCACACGCCAATTGTGCATCAGCGTTCGAACGGTGGGGCTTCGGGGACGAAAAAAACGGGAAAACGTAAGATCGGATAACGATGATGCCCTCACCCCGGCCCTCTCCCACAGGGAGAGGGTGGAAAGCATTCCCTCTCCCTGTGGGAGAGGGTTAGGGTGAGGGGAAACTACCCGCCAAACTGATCCGGGTCCGGCCCAAGCCGCTTGCCCTGATCCAGCTTCGCAATCTCACCCAGCTCGTCTTTATCCAGGCGGAAATCCCAGACGTCGAAGTTCTCGGCGATACGCGATGGCGTGACCGATTTCGGGATCACCACCAGACCGCTATCCAGATGCCAGCGAATGACGATCTGCGCCGGGGTTTTGCCGTACTTATCCGCCAGTTCACGAATGATTTTCTGGTCAAACACCCCTTCGCCGCCCTGAGCCAGCGGGCTCCAGGATTCGGTCTGGATCTTGTGCGTGGCGTTCCACGAATGAAGCTGGCGCTGCTGCATCAGCGGGTGTAGCTCAATCTGGTTAATCACCGGCGCGACGCCCGTTTCATCAATCAGGCGTTGCAGGTGATGAACCTGGAAATTACAGACGCCGATGCTTTTAATCAGCCCCTCTTTTTGCAGCTCAATCATCCCTTTCCAGGCATCAACGTAATGGTCGATAGCCGGTACCGGCCAGTGCATGAGATAAAGATCGACGAAATCGAGCTGGAGTTTCTCCAGGCTCTCCTGCAACGCTTCGCGGGGACGCTTTTGATCGTCGTTCCACAGCTTGGTGGTGATGAATAACTCATCGCGGGGAATGCCAGCGCTGGCAAGCGCGGTCCCCACGCCGTCCTCGTTTTTATAGGCGGCGGCGGTATCGATGGACCGATAGCCGACTTCCAGGGCTTTATGAATGGCGGAGACGACCTCGTCGTTACCGGCTTTCCATACACCTAGCCCCAGCTGGGGCATCACGTTGCCGTCCTGTAGCTTGATTACGGTTTGGTTTGCCATTTTTCCTCCTTCAGGTGCTCATCGCCGGAGGGAACCTCCGACGATGTGATGTGCATTAAGTCTGGACGAAATGTCAAAAAACGAAAGTCAGGATCCTAAAAACGCTTAGCGTGCCGCTTCGTAAATGCGACGGCTGACGTCCAGGGTGATGTCGCCATGCTCGCCGATCTGCGTCATACCGTGTGCTTCCAGCTTCGCCAGCAGGGCAGGGATGGAGCTGCCGTCCAGGCCGTAGTCAGAGAGACGCGTTGGCACGCCCAGGCTTTCAAAGAAGTGACGGGTGGCTTCAATCGCGGCATCGATACGCGCATCGTCGGAACCCTCGGTGATGTTCCAGACGCGTTCGGCGTACTGGAGCAGTTTGGCGCGTTTAGCGTCACGTTTTTCATTCCACAGCGCAGGCAGAACCACCGCCAGCGTCTGGGCGTGATCCAGGCCGTGCATCGCCGTCAGCTCGTGACCGAGCATATGGGTCGCCCAGTCCTGTGGCACGCCTGCACCGATAAGGCCATTCAGTGCCTGTGTTGCAGCCCACATCACGTTAGCACGCACGTCATAGTTTTCAGGCTCTTTCAGCGCTTTCGGACCTTCTTCAATCAGCGTCAGCAGAATGCCTTCCGCGAAACGATCCTGAATTTTGGCGTTCACCGGGTAAGTGACGTACTGCTCAACGGTGTGAACAAAGGCGTCGACCACGCCGTTCGCCACCTGACGCGCAGGCAGGGTATAGGTGTAAACCGGATCGAGGATCGCGAACACGGGCTGAACGTGTTCGTTCATAAAGGCCTGCTTGTCACCGGTGGTTTTACGGGAGATGACCGCGCCTTTGTTGGACTCAGAGCCGGTGGCCGGCAGCGTCAGCACGGAGCCCATCGGGATCGCACTGCTGATGTCGCTGCCGCCCGTTTCCAGAATATGCCACGGGTCGATGCCGTCAGCGTAATGCGCTGCCGCCGCGACGAATTTGGTGCCGTCCAGCACGGAACCGCCGCCCACCGCCAGCAGGAAAGTGATCTGCTCCTCACGGGCGATTTTTACCGCGTTCATCAGCGTTTCATAAGACGGGTTAGGCTCGATACCGCCGAACTCGCGTACGTCCAGCCCTTCCAGAGCGCTGTAAACCTGATCCAGTACGCCGGTTTTTTTCACGCTGCCGCCGCCGTAGGTAATCAGGACGCGGGCGTCCGTCGGGATTTGCGCGCGCAGGTCAGCGATAGCGTCTTTACCAAACAGAATGCGGGTTGGGGTGTGAAGATTAAAGTTGTTCATGGCTTGTTCCCTGTAGTGGGTAAAAAATCGTGGTGGCGCAGAAGGCAACCTGATGCTGCACATTGTGGCGGGCAGGCGCTATCCTCTCAATGCACATTCCTGCCGATGTCTTGCCCATTTCTACAGCACGCTGGAGAAACGGTAAGAAAATGCGCACACTGTCAGCGTCGGAAACCGTACCCGGAGTAACTGAAAATGAACCGTGATGCCATCTGCCGCCAGCTAACGTCGCAGATTAAAAGACTGATAGATAACGGAAATGATTCGGCTGAGCTGTTGCCGGATATCCGATTGCTCTACGGTACCCAGCCCGGAACGCGCACCCCGGTGATGTATCAGCCCGGCATCGTGTTTCTCTTTTCTGGCCATAAGATTGGCTATATCAATGAGCGCGTGTTCCGTTACGACACCAATGAATATCTGCTTCTGACTGTACCTTTACCCTTCGAATGTGAAACTTTCGCGACAGAGGAGGTACCGCTGGCCGGGATCCGCGTCAACGTCGACATTCTCCAGTTGCAGGAGTTACTGATGGAGATTGGGGAGGACGAACTTTTCCGGCCGTCGATGGCGGCAAGCGGTATCAACTCCGCGACCTTATCGGAGGAAATTCTCTGCGCGATTGAACGCCTGTTAGACGTGATGGAAAGGCCTCTGGATGCGCGTATTCTCGGAAAGCAGATTATCCGCGAAATTCTTTACCATGTGCTGCTGGGACCGGGCGGCGGGGCGCTGCTGGCGCTGGTAAGCCGGCAAACGCACTTCAGCCTGATTAGCCGCGTGCTGAAGCGCATCGAGAGCCAGTACACGGAAAACCTCAGCGTTGATCAGCTGGCGGCGGAAGCCAATATGAGCGTCTCGGCGTTTCACCATAACTTTAAATCCGTCACCAGCACGTCGCCGTTGCAGTACCTCAAAACCTACCGTCTGCATAAGGCGCGGATGCTGATGATCCACGATGGCATGAAGGCCAGCGCCGCGGCGATGCGGGTCGGGTATGAAAGCGCGTCGCAGTTTAGTCGGGAGTTTAAGCGTTACTTCGGCGTCACGCCGGGGGAAGATGCGTCACGTATCAGAACCATGCAGGGAGCGTGAGGGGAAACGGAGGCCGGGTAAGCGGTAGCGCCACCCGGCTTTTATTTATGCGCTGCAATACTTTTTCTTGATCACCACCGCAATGGTCCCCACCAGCCCTGCAACCAGCAGGAAAATCGGCAGGATCATCAGGAAGGTCATCACCTGGTCTTCATGGCGCTTAACAAAGGGGATCATATTCAGCGCGTAGCCGAGCGTGGTAACCACGCCCACCCAGAGCAGGGCGCTCAGCCAGTTGAAGAACTGGAAGCGGCGGTTAGAGAGGCCTGAAATACCCGCCATGGTAGGCAACAGGGTGCGAACGAACGCCAGAAAACGCCCGGCAAGCAACGCCAGCAGGCCGTGACGGTCAAACATGCAGGTCGCGCGCTGATGATATTTATGCGGCAGTTGCGCCAGCCAGCCTTTCACCACGCGGGTGTTTCCAAGCCAGCGCCCTTGCAGGTAGCTCAGCCAACAGCCGAGACTGGCCGCAGAGGTGAGGATCACCATTGTCGGTGCGAAGTCCATCACGCCCTTGCCGATTAACGCCCCTGCGAGCAAGAGCAGGCTGTCACCGGGTAAAAATGAGGCTGGCAGTAATCCATTTTCCAGAAACAGCGTCGCGAACATCACGAAATAGACAATCCCGACGACATGTGGGTCCGCCAGCGCGGCAAAATCGTGTTGCCAGAGCGCCGTGATGATATTTTGAATAACAGCCATGGACTTTCCTGTGGAACAGCAGATATAACGCTATTGTACTCCCAATTTTGCCTGTCGGGGTTGATCGCAGGCGCATCTCATACAGACTTTTCTGCTTGCGGTGTTCAGAATAGCGTCCAGGGAGTACATGTCAGCCAGCACTTTACACGATGCGCTCAAATCCTGCCGATAAATCCGCAATTAAATCGTCCACATTTTCCAGCCCGATATGCAGGCGGATTAAGGTCCCCTCGAAGTCCACCTCGCCGCCCGGGCGCAGGGCCGCAATCTGCTCCGGCTGATTGGGCAGGATCAACGATTCAAACCCACCCCATGAATAGGCCATGCTGAAGAGGGTAAAGTTATCCAGATAGCTTGCCAGCTCGGCGTCATTCAGGCGCTTCTTAAGAACAAATGAGAACAACCCGCTGCTGCCCGTAAAGTCACGTTGCCAGTATTCGTGGCCCTTGCTGCCCGGCAGCGCCGGATGGTTAACGCGCTCCACCTGCGGATGCAGCGCCAGCCACTGAGCAATTTGCAGGCTGCTTTCGTGATGCTGACGCAGACGCACGCCGAGCGTACGGATGCCCCGGCTGGTCATGTAGGCGGTATCGGCATCCACCATCTGGCCCATCAGGTAGACGTTTTCACGCAATTGCTCCCAGCAGCGGGCATTAGATACCGCCGTACCGATCATGCCGTCTGAGTGGCCAATCAGGTATTTGGTCGCCGCCTGAATGGAGATATCGATGTCAAATTCCAGGGCTTTAAACAGCACACCTGCCGCCCAGGTGTTGTCGATCATGATGATCGCTTCCGGCGCTATGCTGCGCACCGCCTTCACGATGGCCGGGACGTCATGCACTTCCATGGTGATGGAGCCGGGAGATTCCAGGAACACAACGCGCGTGTTGGGCTGAATAAGCCCGGCAATACCGGCCCCAATCAGCGGATCGAACCAGCTGGTGGTGACGCCGAGCTTGCTGAGTATTTTGGTGCAGAAGTCCTGGCTTGGCTCGTAGGCGGTATTGGTCATCAGGACGTGGTCACCCTGTTCCACAAACGCCAGAATGGTATTGGCGACCGCCGCCGCACCGCACGGGAACAGCGCGCAGCCCGCGCCGCCCTCCAGTTCGCACATGGCTTCCTGCAACGAGAAATGGGTTAACGTGCCACGGCGACCGTAAAACAGCCCGCCCTTCGCGCGATTACGCGTGGCGATTTTTTTATCTTCGACGGTATCAAACACCAGCGAGGAGGCACGCTGGATCACGCTGTTGACCGAGCCCTGGGTGTATTTTTTACTGCGTCCTGCCTGCACCAGCGTGGTCTCAAGCTGCTTTTTAGTCATGTTCGCTAACCCTATTTTTATACGTCTGGACGTCCAGACTACCACGATTGTCAGAATGTGCATCCGGATGCTTATCGAATAAGCAGAAAATATTATCAAATATTCGCACAAGAAATTTTTACTGCGTAAGCGCAAGGAAAGTGAGCGAAAATTACGGCACTATGTAAATACTAATGAGAACTACTATCAATTCGACGACGTTTTGATATTATTACGTTCAGATTGTGTGATTTGCGTCCTGGAGATACAGAGTGGGTAATAATTTGATGCAGACGGATCTCTCCGTTTGGGGCATGTATCAACATGCTGACATCGTCGTTAAGGTTGTGATGATCGGCCTGATTCTGGCGTCCGTGATCACCTGGGCTATCTTCTTCAGCAAGAGCGCCGAACTTCTTTCACAAAAACGCCGCCTCAAGCGTGAGCAGAAGCAGCTGGCGGAAGCCCGCTCTCTGGATCAGGCTTCTGATATCACCTCATCCTTCCATGCGAAAAGCCTGACTACCCTGTTAGTGAACGAAGCGCAGAACGAGCTGGAACTCTCCGCAGGCAGTGAAGATAACGAAGGCATTAAAGAGCGTACCGGCTTCCGTCTGGAGCGTCGCGTTGCGGCCGTGGGTCGTCATATGGGCCGCGGTAACGGCTACCTGGCGACTATCGGCGCTATCTCCCCGTTCGTCGGCCTGTTCGGTACCGTCTGGGGCATCATGAACAGCTTTATCGGTATCGCCCAGACGCAGACCACTAACCTTGCGGTCGTCGCGCCGGGTATCGCAGAAGCGCTGCTGGCAACGGCTATCGGTCTGGTTGCCGCTATCCCTGCGGTAGTTATCTATAACATCTTCGCGCGCATGATTGGCAGTTACAAAGCCACACTGGGTGACGTTGCCGCGCAGGTTCTGCTGCTGCAAAGCCGCGATCTGGACCTGAACGCCAGCGCCGTTAAACCGGTGCATGCGGCGTCCAAACTGCGCGTAGGTTGATTGTATGGCAATGCGTCTTAATGAAAATCTGGACGATAACGGTGAAATGCATGAGATCAACGTCACGCCGTTTATCGACGTCATGCTGGTTCTGCTGATTATCTTTATGGTTGCCGCGCCGCTGGCGACGGTGGACGTGAAGGTGAATCTGCCAGCGTCCTCCAGCCAGCCGCAGCCGCGTCCGGAAAAGCCTGTCTACCTGTCCGTGAAGGCCGATAAGTCCATGTTCCTGGGCAACGATCCGGTGACGGATGCCTCGGTTATTCCGGCGCTGGACCAGCTGACCGGCGGCAAGAAAGACACCACCGTCTTCTTCCGCGCGGATAAAACCGTCGATTATGAAACCATGATGAAGGTAATGGACACGCTGCATCAGGCGGGATACCTGAAGATTGGCCTGGTCGGCGAAGAGAAAGCGGCCGCGAAGTAAAACGAAGGCGAAGCCGCCTTCCGTGCCGGGTGGCGGCTTCGCCTTACCCGGCCTACAATCTCAGGCTAGCGCCGCCGGGCGAACCACGTTGTCAGCAGTTAGAAGATGTTGTTGACGCCTCTTCATCGAGCGCCACGCAGGTGACGTTTGATGTGCGATAGTTGCCCTCCGAGAGTTTTCGGGTCAGGCGCAGGGTGGCTGTCTCGCGTGCCAGCAGGTACTGATAGTTCGTCTCCAGTCGCCCAAGGATCTTCTCTTTAAGCTCAGGGCGCAGCTCAATAATGGCGTTCATCACCGCGCCGTAAATCTCCTCTTTGGCCTGCAAGGCATAAATTTCCCGACGGTTCTGCCATTTCAGGCGCACCAGCGTGGCCGGAATCGAAACCAAGTCCTGCGTTATTCGCGTCATCTCGTCATTTTTTATCTTTTTCAGGGCGTCAAGATTCTGCTTTAAGATAAATTCATCGCTTTTCTTATC
>NZ_JABMCU010000230.1:0-6356 GCF_013179605.1 Enterobacter sp. CM29
AACTCAGAAGTGAAACGCCGTAGCGCCGATGGTAGTGTGGGGTCTCCCCATGTGAGAGTAGGGAACTGCCAGGCATCAAACAGAAAGAACCCCGTACCGGAAGGTGCGGGGTTTTTTGCTTTGTGCGTTCTGAAAAGTCGGGTGGTGGCCCCACCTTACCCGCCCTACATGCTTTCCCTCCTTGAAACTTTCTCACCTTTCGCTTGCAGACTCGACATTAAGCCCGTTTCTGGGTATCGTTAGCTGTCTGGATGTCTAAACGTTTATACGTATGCTGTGAGGATTTAAGGTTATGCCGATTCGGGTGCAGGACGAGCTACCAGCCGTCAATTTCTTGCGTGAAGAGAATGTCTTCGTCATGACGGCTTCGCGTGCGACAGGTCAGGAAATTCGCCCGCTGAAGGTGCTTATTCTCAATCTGATGCCAAAAAAGATCGAAACGGAGAACCAGTTCCTGCGTTTGCTCTCCAACTCTCCGCTTCAGGTTGATATCCAGCTGCTGCGCATTGACGCCCGTGAGTCACGCAACACGCCTGCTGAGCATCTGAATAACTTCTACTGTAATTTTGAAGATATTCGCGATGAGAATTTCGATGGACTGATCGTCACCGGCGCACCGCTGGGTCTGGTGGAATTTAATGACGTTGCCTACTGGCCACAAATCAGGCAGGTGCTGGAGTGGGCAAAAGATCACGTCACGTCCACCTTATTTGTCTGTTGGGCGGTACAGGCCGCGCTGAATATCCTCTATGGCATTCCCAAGCAAACCCGCAGCGACAAACTTTCTGGCGTATACGAACACCACATTCTTCACCCGCATGCGCTGCTGACGCGTGGTTTCGATGACACTTTCCTGGCTCCGCATTCTCGCTACGCCGATTTTCCGGCACAGCTGATCCGCGATTACACCGACCTGGAAATCCTGGCCGAAACGGAAGACGGCGATGCCTACCTGTTCGCCAGTAAAGACAAACGCATCGCGTTCGTTACCGGCCATCCTGAGTACGATCCGCATACCCTCGCGTCAGAGTATTTTCGTGACGTTGAAGCGGGTCTGAATCCGGATGTCCCGTACAACTATTTCCCGAAAAACGATCCGCAAAACACGCCTCGGGCAACCTGGCGTAGTCACGGAAATCTGCTGTTCACTAACTGGCTCAACTATTACGTCTACCAGATTACGCCGTACGATCTGCGCCACATGAATCCGACGCTGGAGTAATCGTCTGCATTAAACGATCCTAAAGCGTTTCAGCTATTCACATCAGGCACCTTCGGGTGCCTTTTTTATTTCCGAAAACCAACTCAACATCGTGAAAAACTTTAATCCCATATTAATCATACAGTTGTGATTGGATATGAATTAAAATGGAAATTGTTTTTGATTTTGGAAAAATTATAGATAGTCTTAATTCTGCTGAGCGAAAACTACACAACGATCTTTCGCTCGCATCGGGGGCGTGATTTTGGATCTTTGATGAGGAGCAGAACGATGACTCAACAGGCAACAACGGTCGATGAACTGACCTTTACCCAGCCGAATGGCGAGCAAGAACAGCAAGTTTTGACGGCAGAAGCGGTAGAGTTTCTGACTGAACTGGTGACTCGCTTTACGCCACAGCGTAATAAACTGCTGGCGGCACGCATTCATCAACAGCAGGAGATCGATAACGGCAAGTTGCCAGGGTTTATTTCGGAAACCGCTTCCATTCGTCATGGTGAATGGAAAATTCGCGGAATCCCTGAAGATTTACAGGATCGTCGCGTAGAGATCACCGGCCCGGTAGAGCGCAAAATGGTGATTAACGCCATGAATGCCAACGTCAAAGTATTTATGGCGGACTTCGAAGATTCCCTCGCGCCGGACTGGCAGAAAGTTATCGACGGGCAGATCAACCTGCGCGACGCCGTCAACGGCACCATCAGCTATACCAACGAAGCCGGTAAAATTTACCAGCTCAAACCGAATCCGGCGGTGCTGATCTGCCGCGTACGCGGTCTGCATTTGCCTGAAAAACACGTCACCTGGCGCGGAGAAGCCATTCCGGGCAGCCTGTTCGACTTTGCGCTGTACTTCATCCACAACCATAAGAACCTGCTGGCGAAAGGCAGCGGCCCCTATTTCTATCTGCCGAAAACCCAGTCCTGGCAGGAAGCGGCGTGGTGGAGTGAAGTCTTCAGCTACGCAGAAGACCGTTTCAGCCTGCCGCGCGGCACCATTAAGGCTACGCTGCTGATTGAAACCCTGCCAGCCGTATTCCAGATGCATGAGATCCTCCATGCGCTGCGTGACCATATTGTGGGCCTGAACTGCGGCCGCTGGGATTACATCTTCAGCTACATCAAAACCCTGAAAAACCATGCCGACCGGGTATTGCCGGATCGTCAGGTTGTGACCATGGATAAACCGTTCCTCAGCGCCTACTCGCGCCTGCTGATTAAGACCTGCCACAAACGCGGCGCCTTTGCGATGGGCGGCATGGCGGCGTTTATCCCGAGCAAAGACGCAGAGCGTAACAATCAGGTGCTCAACAAGGTGAAAGCCGATAAAGAGCTGGAAGCCCGTAACGGCCACGACGGGACGTGGATTGCCCACCCCGGTCTGGCCGACACGGCGATGGAGGTCTTCAACCGCGTACTCGGCGACAACAAAAACCAGCTGTTTGTCACCCGTGAAGACGATGCGCCAATCGCAGAAGAACAGTTGCTTGCGCCGTGTGCGGGCGAGCGTACGGAAGAGGGCATGCGCGCCAATATTCGCGTCGCCGTGCAGTACATCGAGGCATGGATCTCCGGCAACGGCTGCGTGCCGATCTACGGCCTGATGGAAGATGCCGCCACGGCGGAAATTTCACGTACCTCCATCTGGCAGTGGATCCATTATCAAAAAACGCTCAGCAACGGCAAACCGGTCACCAAAGCCCTGTTCCGTCAGATGCTGGCCGAAGAGATGCGGGTCATCCAGGACGAACTGGGCGAGCACCGCTTCAGCAGCGGGCGTTTTAATGACGCTGCGCGCCTGATGGAGCAAATCACCACCTCTGATGACTTAATCGACTTCCTGACCCTGCCGGGCTACCGCTTCCTGGCGTAATTCACCACATAACAATATGGAGCATCTGCACATGAAAACCCGTACCCAACAGATCGAAGAGTTACAAAAAGAGTGGACCCAACCGCGCTGGGAAGGCATTCGCCGTCCGTACAGCGCAGAGGAAGTGGTGAAGTTACGCGGCTCGGTTAACCCGGAGTGTACGCTGGCGCAGAACGGCGCGGCGAAAATGTGGGATCTGCTGCACGGGGGGTCTAAAAAAGGTTATATCAACAGCCTCGGCGCACTGACTGGCGGTCAGGCATTGCAGCAGGCGAAGGCCGGCATTGAAGCTATCTATCTTTCCGGCTGGCAGGTCGCGGCGGATGCTAACCTGGCCTCCAGCATGTATCCGGATCAATCTCTTTACCCGGCGAACTCGGTGCCGTCAGTGGTAGATCGGATCAACAATACCTTCCGTCGTGCGGATCAGATCCAGTGGGCTGCGGGCATCGAGCCCCACGATCCGCGTTTTATTGACTATTTCCTGCCGATCGTCGCCGATGCGGAAGCCGGTTTCGGCGGCGTGCTGAACGCCTTTGAGCTGATGAAATCGATGATTGAGGCCGGTGCAGCGGCCGTACACTTTGAAGATCAGCTGGCGTCGGTGAAGAAGTGTGGGCATATGGGCGGGAAAGTACTGGTGCCAACTCAGGAAGCGATCCAGAAGCTGGTTGCCGCGCGTCTGGCTGCTGACGTGCTCGGCGTGCCGACGCTGGTCATTGCTCGTACCGATGCGGACGCAGCGGACCTGATCACCTCTGACTGCGACCCGTACGACAGCGAATTCATCACCGGCGAACGCACCAGCGAAGGGTTCTATCGCACGCATGCCGGTATTGAACAGGCGATCAGCCGCGGCCTGGCGTATGCCCCTTACGCCGACCTGGTCTGGTGTGAAACCTCCACGCCGGATCTGGCGCTGGCGAAGCGCTTTGCCGATGCGATTCATGCGAAATATCCGGGCAAGCTGCTGGCCTATAACTGTTCACCGTCCTTCAACTGGCAAAAAAATCTGGACGACACGACCATCGCCAGCTTCCAGCAGCAGCTGTCGGATATGGGCTACAAGTACCAGTTCATCACCCTGGCGGGTATCCACAGCATGTGGTTCAACATGTTCGACCTGGCGCATGCCTACGCACAGGGCGAAGGCATGAAGCACTATGTTGAGAAGGTACAGCAGCCAGAATTTGCGGCGGGCAAAGAGGGTTACACCTTCGTTTCGCACCAGCAGGAGGTGGGAACCGGCTACTTCGATAATGTGACCACGATTATTCAGGGCGGGACTTCCTCCGTCACGGCATTAACGGGCTCAACGGAAGAAGCACAGTTCTGATCTTTCCCCCTCTCCCCCCTCGGGGAGAGGGTTGGGGTGAGGGGGAATATATGTCGCGTGGTCTGGAATTACTGATAGCCCAAACTATTTTGCAGGGCTTCGATGCCCAGTATGGCCGCTTTCTGGAAGTTACCTCTGGCGCGCAACAGCGTTTTGAGCACGCCGACTGGCATGCGGTTCAGCAGGCCATGAAGCAGCGTATCCATCTTTATGATCACCATGTAGGTCTGGTGGTGGAACAACTGCGCTGTATCACCGACGGTAAAAGCCCGGATGCGGAATTTTTACTGCGCGTGAAAGAGCATTACACCCATCTGTTACCCGACTACCCGCGCTTCGAGATTGCGGAGAGCTTTTTTAACTCCGTCTATTGCCGGTTATTTGACCACCGCTCATTATCTCCTGAGCGGTTATTTATCTTCAGCTCCCAGCCCGAGCGACGCTTCCGAACCATTCCGCGTCCGCTGGCGAAAGATTTCTTTCCCGATCGCGGCTGGGAAAAGCTCCTGCACCGCGTCTTAACGGATTTGCCGCTGCGCCTGCCGTGGCAGAATAAACCCCGGGATATCGGCTATATCCACGCGTATCTCAGTGAAACCTTCGGCGAGGCGGTGCTCAGCCGCAGCCATTTGCAGGTTGCCAACGAGCTTTTCTACCGGAATAAGGCCGCCTGGCTGGTGGGTAAACTGGTTACGCCGACAGCCATCGTGCCGTTTCTGCTGCCCATTCACCGTACCGACGACGGCGAACTGTTTGTCGATACCTGCCTGACTACCAGCACTGAGGCGAGTATCGTATTTGGCTTCGCCCGCTCCTATTTCATGGTCTACGCCCCGCTGCCCGCCGCCCTGGTGGAGTGGCTGCGCGAGATCCTGCCGGGCAAAACCACCGCCGAGCTGTATATGGCGATTGGCTGTCAGAAGCATGCCAAAACGGAGAGTTATCGGGAATACCTGCGTTATGTCACCACGGCTGATGAGCAGTTTATCGAAGCGCCGGGTATCCGCGGCATGGTGATGCTGGTTTTCACACTGCCGGGATTCGACCGGGTGTTTAAGGTGATTAAGGATAAATTCGCCCCGCAGAAAGAGATGACCGCAGCCCACGTCCGTGCCTGCTATCAGCTGGTAAAAGAGCACGATCGCGTCGGGCGAATGGCCGATACCCAGGAGTTTGAAAACTTTGTGCTGGATAAGCAGCAGATCGATCCGGCGCTAATGACGCTGCTCATGCAGGAAGCGCCGACGAAAATTACCGATCTTGGCGATAAGATTGCGATCAGCCATCTCTACATTGAGCGCCGTATGGTGCCGCTAAATATCTGGCTGGAACAGTCAGAGGGCCAGGCTTTACGTGATGCCATCGAAGAGTACGGCAACGCCATCCGCCAGCTCGCCGCTGCCAATATTTTCCCCGGGGATATGCTGTTTAAAAACTTCGGCGTCACCCGTCACGGGCGGGTGGTGTTCTACGATTACGATGAAATTTGCTACATGACCGAGGTGAACTTCCGCGATATCCCGCCGCCGCGCTACCCGGAAGATGAACTGTCCAGCGAGCCGTGGTACAGCGTCTCGCCGGGCGATGTGTTTCCGGAGGAGTTTCGCCACTGGCTGTGTGCGGACCCACGCATCGGGCCGTTATTTGAAGAGATGCATGCCGATCTGTTCCGCGCCAGCTACTGGCGCGGGCTGCAAACGCGGATTAAAAACGGGCACGTGGAAGATGTCTACGCTTACCGCCGCAAGCAGCGGTTTTGCATCCGCTTTTCTCCCTCTCCCGCAGGGTAAGGGCATCATGTTTTCTCCCTCTCCCTGTGGGCTGAGGGATCCCCAGTAATTTTTTTATGCAGAAGCAATAAAGTTGCTTTCTAAATGACTGAGGGCTGTCAGCGATGCCCTGGTCCGGCTGTAAATCGCTGAGGCG
>NZ_JABMCU010000231.1:0-6337 GCF_013179605.1 Enterobacter sp. CM29
GATGCGGCGACCACCGGAGGCTGACATGCCGCTCCAGTTGATGAACGCGTCGGACACCAGCGCCCAGGTCGGGATGGTGGTGATGGTGTTATCGAAGTTGCGCACTTTAACGGTGGTCAGGCCGATGTCGGTCACCGTGCCGTTGGCCCCGTATTTCGGCATCTCCAGCCAGTCCCCGAGCTTCAGCATGTCGTTGGCGGAGAGCTGAATACCGGCCACTAAGCCCAGTATCGGGTCTTTAAAGACCAGCATCAGAACGGCAGCCATCGCACCCAGGCCGCTTATCAGAATGGCGGGTGACTGACCGATCAGAAGGGAGATAATTAATATTCCCACCAGAATGGCGCTCACCAGCTTGATGCCCTGGAATATCCCCTTCAGCGGCAGCTGTGATGCGGTGGCCATTTTCTGCGACAGATTAAAAATCACATCCAGCAGCGAGAAGAAGGAGAGCAGGGCATAGACCATCACCCACAATTTTGCGCAGGTGGTGAGCATTTCCGCCGCTTCGCTGCCTTTTTGCAGCCACAGAACCGCCTGAACGTTGACGATTATCCCCTGGAGGGTAAACGCCAGACGGTGAAATAACTTGTTCTGCGTAATGATCTGCAACCATAAATGGCTGCTGGCCTGCGCGCGTTTTTCGAAGGCGCGCAGCACCACTTTGTGCAGAATAAAATGAACGATAATGGCTGTAAGAAAAATAATACCAAAGATAATCACTAAAGAGGTGGTGTGATTAATTTCAATCCCTAACTCTTCAACCTGAGCAATTAATTCCTGCATAACGTCTCCTGTATTGATGCAGCCCCATAATGGCGGCTGCGGATCTATTATGCAAATTCAGGCAGTTTTATTTTGTCGCCGGACAGGCCTTGACGACCGGTAAACACAGACGATGGCGCATACGCAGCGTGGCCAGCGCCAGCACTACCATCATGGCCGTTTCCACCATCAGGAAGACGTTGACTGCCTGGGTGTAATCTCCGTGATGATTTTGCAGCCCGTGCAGCAAAATCGCGCCGAAAATGGCCGGGCCAAGCCCCAGCGCAGCCTGTTGCAGCGTACTTAAAATCGCGCTCGCGGCTCCTGCGTCGTCAGGCTGGATATCGCGCATCCCGATACGGTAGAAGCTGTTTACAATCAGCGCCTGACCGTAACCCACCAGCCCGGTGGCCGGGGCCAACGTCAGCGCGGTATTCTGCATTCCCCAGTGACGGAACGTGGCGATCAGCGCCACCAGGCCGACAAGCTGAATCGCAAGCCCGGTCAGCAGGATGGCGCTGGTGCTGTAGCGGGCAATCAGGCGTGGGGCGAACCAGGCGGAAATAAAATAGGTGACGCCGAGCGCGATAAAGCTGTTCCCGGACTGCCACGGCGCCATCCCCAGACCGCTTTGCATGGTCAGCGCCATACAGAACATAAACCCGGACCAGACGCTGAAAAAGAGTATCCCGATCAGCACGCCAAAACGGATGCTGCGCAGCTGCAACAGGCGCGGCGCGATGAGCGGGTGGGCATTCTCACGTTCTTTCTTACGCGCGTTTAACACCATCAAATAGACCAGCGGCACAATCGCCAGCAGCGCGGCCTTCAGCGGCCACGACCAGTGCCACTGCGGGCCGAGCGCCATCGGAAACAGCAGACAGCACAGTATCGCCGTCAGCAGGATAGTCCCGGTCCAGTCAATGCGCGACGGCGTGTCGCGGCGGGTTTCCGGTACGTAGCGACGGCTCAACGCCAGCACCACCAGACAAATCGGCACGTTGATAAAGAAGGCGTTACGCCAGCCAAGCCCGGCGATGTCCGCCGACACCAGCCAGCCGCCACCCATCTGGCCGACGATAAACGCAATACCGCCGATACCGCCGAACAGACTGATCGCTTTGGCGTGTGCCGTTCCTTTTAACGTCACGTGCAACGTCGCGAGAATTTGCGGCATGATCAGCGCGGCGCCCGCGCCCTGAATAATGCGCGCGGCAAGCAACTGTTCGATATTGCCCGCCATGCCGCACAGCAGCGAGGCCAGGCCAAAACTCGCCACGCCCCACATAAACAAGCGACGGCGGCCAAGGTTATCGCCCAGCTTGCTGCCGGGGGCCAGGCAGACGGCAAAGGCCACGCCGTAGAGGGCGACGATCAGCTCCAGTTCGGTGGCGGTGGCGTGTAACGAATGGGTGATGGAATCCAGCGCCACGTTGGTGATCGAGGTATCAATCAGCGGCAGCATCTGGCCGGTTAACAGCAATATCAGGCCCGCACGACCCGGTGAAACAACTGACGTATTCATGGTGACTCCATTGCGTCAAACAGCGTAGAGTCGTAGCATCAACCATCTGATAAACGGGTACCAGTTCTTACTTATACTGGTACTGGCACTACCATGCAGGAGATGTTATGGCGCTGATGTCTGAACCTGTCACCTCTCTCCAGGATGACACCCGCAAGCAGCTGGGCGCGTTTTTGCGTGCCCGGCGCGAAAGCCTCGATCCGCAGCGGCTCGGCTTACCGCGCAGCGGCCGTCGCCGCACGCCGGGCCTGCGCCGGGAGGAGGTAGCGATGCTCGCGGATGTCGGTGTGACCTGGTACACCTGGCTGGAACAGGGCCGGGACGTCAATCCGTCCAGCGCGGTGATGGCCGCCATTGCAAAAGCGCTGCAATGCACCCCGACCGAAGCCCGGCATCTTTTTGTGCTTGCCGGTTTGCCGCCGGGCGAAGCCCCGCAGGCGGTGTGCTGTGAGGGGATCAGCGAAGGCACGCGTCGCCTGCTGGATACCCTGATGCCGAAGCCTGCCAGTATTCAGAAACCGAATTTCGATATCGTGGCGTGGAACGACAGCTTCGGACACCTGATGGGCGTCGATTTCAACGCTATCCCGCCGGAAGATCGCAACTGTATTTACCTGTTCCTCACCCATCCGGCGTGGCGCGCGCGGCTCGGCAAACGTGACGACGTGCTGCCGATTTTCGTCTCCTACTTCCGCGCGGCAATGGCCGAGCACCGTGGCGACCCGCTCTGGGAAGCGAAGCTGGCGCGTTTTTTTGCGGTGTCTGAGGAGTTCAAAACCCTGTGGCACCAGCGTAACGACGTGCGCGGCGTGGAGAACCAGCTCAAGCTGTTCACCCATCCCGAGCTGGGGGATTTTCATCTCCAGCAGATGTACTGGTACTCTGCGCCGCGAAACGGATCGCGGCTGCTGGTCTATTTACCGGTGGACGAGGCGGGGGAGAGGGCGATGGCGTGGCTGGAGGCGCAGGGGAAATAAGTTTTTTGCGAGGGGCTTTCAGGGAATAAGAGCTGGCTCTGCTAAGCGGATGAGACAGGTATAAGGTGGCGTTTAACTTAAACCAACCGACTGAATCGACATCATTTCGATGAGGGATTAAGTCGACTATACTCACGCCATGAGAAACAACAAATGTCGCCACTGATGATTGATTCCGCAGACTTCAGCCAAAAACTCGGCCTTATCTCCCGAAACGTCGAACACACCGAAGCGTTCCTGGCACGAGGTACGGCGGATTTTCATCTGCCGGGGTTTCTGCTGCCTGTGGGATACCGGCTCCTGAAATCGCGTTATGGTGATGAATATCGTCTCGTGACCACCGATGACGGCAAACCTTATACGGCGTATGCCGTAAAGCTTAAATTTCATAAAGAAATTACCTTTCCCCACGGTGCCGCCACGCAGGTGATGGTGTGGCGTACGCCACGTGCCGTTCATCAACGCGTGATAAGCGGGTTGCCACAACTCTTTTTTCAGTGGGTGCTAAGCGAATACGACATCGTTGTCTCTGACAGCGAACAAACGGGAGACGGGCAACGGTTCTGGTTGCGCATGATCGACTGGGCGTTTACCATGAACTATCGCATTAGTGTGGCGGACGGTACGGTGGGAGAAGAGTGGACGTTAACGCCCGTAAATTCCTACGCTGAGCTGGAAGAGCGCTGGATTGCTTTTGCCTGGGGAAACGATCGTGAGGTCCATCCGCATCGCAGGCTTGTCATCAGTAAAGCGTAACGGGCCGCATGCAGCGGCCCATTTTCATTAGCATTCAGTCACAATCGTGCTCAGCGGCAGGCGAGACTTCGGCAGCGTGGCATTGAAATCCTCAACGCTGTGATGCCCAACCGGCACCACCACCAGGCTGGTGAAGCCTTTCTCTTTCAGGCCGAACTCTTCGTCGAGGATTGCGGCATCGAAGCCTTCAATCGGCACTGCGTCCAGGCCCATCGCGGCCACGCCCAGCAGGAAGTTGCCGACGTTCAGGTAAACCTGCTTCGCCATCCACTGGTCGTCATCTTTCAGATCCACGCGGTGCATGTCGGCAAAATAGCACCGGCCTTTGTGGTTCGCGGCTTTTGCTTCTGGCGTGGCGAAACGGCCGTCAGCCTCTTCCTGATCGACGACGCGCTCAAGCCAGGCATCGTCCATCGCGGTTTTCGCACAGAACACCACCACGTGAGAGGCATCCAGCATTTTGCGTTCGTTAAACACATAGGTGCCCGCCGCGGATTTTGCCACGCGCGCTTTACCCTCTTCAGTACTGGCAACAATAAAGTGCCACGGCTGGGAGTTGGTGCTGGACGGGCTGTATTGCAGCAGCGTTTTGATTTTTTCCGCTTCTTCTGCGGTCAGTTTTTTGGCTGGGTCGAACGCCTTGGTAGAGTGGCGTTTCAGGGCGACAGAAATAATATCCATAACAACTCCTGGTGATGAAATTCGCCCGCAGGCGGGCGTGAAAGGAAAGCAGATTACCGCGCGAAGCGGGAAAAGATAAGTGCGATTCGAGCGCTTATTCTGTTCGTCTCAGACGAACAATCAGGCTGGCCGAATCCACTTCTGATCTTTTTTCGGCAGTTTATCAACGACCAGATTCCACGAATCCGTAATCAGGTCGGTGACCAGTTCAGGCGTGATGTCGTCCGTGCCATAAAGGGAGATCCAGTGTTTTTTATTCAGATGGTAGCCAGGCTCCACGCCACGGTAGATCTGCTGATTGAGCAGCGATTTTTCCGGATCGGATTTCAGGCTGACGTGGGCCCGACCGTGAGCGGTCGCCATCAGCATAAAAATTTTCCCGCCCACCTTAAACACGTCATACTCCGGGCCAAACGGCCAGCAATGTTCGGTAAAAGGCATTTCCAGCGCGACGCGTCTGGCATGTTCCTGCAAGGCTTTACTGTCCATGGCTCTCTTCCTCAGCAAGCCCGCGCCACATGGCTTCAAAGCCCAGCGCTTTAAAATCGACGGCACGGGACGGATCGCGCGCGGCAAACTCCATGGTGGTTTCAGCCAGCGATAAGAATATTGCATCACCGAAGGTCTTAAACTCGTCAGACATAAACACCGGGCGCACCGAGCGGTGACACAGTTCGTGTATTTCCGGGAACATGTCTTTCACCGCCTGCTCGGTTTCAATGTTCAGCTTTTCACTGACGCCAATCTGGCGGATAGCCGCATGCGCCAGGGGGTTACGAATGCCCCAGTCCACATAGCTATTCCAGATATTACGGGTATGCTCTTTTGGCTGGGTGATGGTGCGATCGAGGTTTGCCAGCATGGTCTGGCAAAGATCCTGCTTCAGATGCAGATAGAGGGCATTCAGCAGATCGTCTTTGGTAGCAAAGTAGCGAAACAGTGTCCCTTCAGCGACGCCCGCATTACGGGCAATTAACGCCGTTGAGGCGGCAATACCTGACTGCGCAAACGCAGCCGTTGCTGCTTCCAGTAAGGCCTGTTTTTTATCTTCACTCTTCGGACGTGCCACTAAATTTTTCCTCCCGTCAATTGTAAAAACCCTGATTGAAACACGTGCTTTGCCACGCTGCAACGCGGAATGTCAAAGATCGAAAACCTTCTTGACGGCGTAATCATCCTATCTATAATGAGTGCTTACTCACTCATAATCAAGTTCAACCCGCGCAAACTATCGGACAGGGCGCGTTGGCGGGTCAGGATAATGAAAAAGCCTCTATTCATCTGCGTGGTGTTAGTCATGATTATTGCTTCAGCTGCCAGTTTACCGTTTGTACTGAATGCCGGATTTGGCCAGCCACCGCAGGGTGCGCAGCTCTCTGAAGTGGAGGCCTCTCCGCACTATCGCGACGGGCAATTCCATAACACGCTCCCTACGCCGGGCTTTACCGGGCAACAAAATATGCTGGTGGCGTGGTGGCAGTTTCTTACCCGTAAAACCGAAAACGCCCGTCCTGCGCAGCCGCTGCCGCTGGTGAAAACCGATCTGGCGAGCCTGTCGCCTGAACAGGACACGCTGGTGTGGCTCGGCCACTCCTCCTGGTATATGCAGCTGGCGGGGCAACGAATCCTGATC
>NZ_JABMCU010000232.1:0-6181 GCF_013179605.1 Enterobacter sp. CM29
ACCTTCGAGATGGCGACCGCGCTGGCGCAATTCGACATCCTTACTGCGGTACATAAACACTACAGCCCTGAGGAGTGGAATGCGTTTGTCGCCTCCGCCTCGGCTGACGTGGTGAAGCATGTGATGGTCTCGACCGGTACGTCTGATGCAGATTTTGAGAAAACCAAACAGATCCTGAACGCCAATCCGGCGCTGAATTTTGTCTGCATTGACGTGGCAAATGGTTATTCCGAGCATTTCGTCCAGTTTGTCAGCAAGGCGCGTGAAGCCTGGCCAACCAAAACCATCATCGCGGGCAACGTGGTGACCGGTGAAATGTGTGAAGAGCTGATCCTCTCCGGGGCCGACATTGTGAAAGTGGGCATTGGCCCGGGCTCCGTTTGCACCACGCGCGTGAAAACCGGTGTGGGTTATCCGCAGCTGTCTGCGGTAATTGAATGCGCTGACGCCGCGCACGGTCTGGGCGGCCAGATCATCAGCGACGGTGGCTGCACCATGCCAGGCGATGTGGCGAAAGCCTTCGGCGGCGGCGCGGACTTCGTGATGCTCGGTGGCATGCTGGCCGGCCACGAAGAGAGCGGCGGTACCGTGGTGGAAGAGAACGGTGAGAAATTCATGCTGTTCTACGGAATGAGCTCTGAATCTGCGATGACCCGTCACGTGGGTGGTGTCGCGAAATACCGTGCGGCGGAAGGCAAAACCGTTAAGCTGCCACTGCGCGGCCCGGTCGAAAACACGGCGCGCGATATCCTCGGCGGTCTGCGTTCTGCCTGCACCTACGTGGGGGCTTCCCGCCTGAAAGAGCTGACGAAACGCACGACGTTTATCCGCGTTCAGGAGCAGGAAAACCGCGTATTTAATAGCCTCTGACGGCTACGGCTGGCGCGCGTCCGTGCGCCAGCATTACCCCGCGCTCATTGCGTCCCCCAGATGGAAAATTGGCAGATACATCGCCACCACCAGCGTGCCAATAATCAGACCTGTCACGACCAGTAGCAAAGGCTCAAGAAGCGCCGCCAGATTGTCTGCCTGCTGAAATGTCTGTTCCGTATGATGGCGGGCCAGATTCATCAGCATCACATCCAGTGAACCCGATACTTCTCCGGTGCGAATGAGCTGAATACACAGTGGCGTAAAAACAGAGGCCTTCTGGAAGGAGGACCACACGGGCATCCCCTGTTCGATATCGCTGCGTATCTCACGGAGTTTCTCCTGCCAGTAGCCACTCTCAACGGTCTCCTCCACACTCTCCACTCCTTGTAAAAAGGCAATCCCGGCCTGCTGGGTTAATGACAGCACTGTAAAAATTTGCCCCAGTTTTTGCCCACGCATCAGCGTGCCCATCACAGGTACATGTAACAGGACGTACTGCCAGCGCGGATGCCGCCGCAGCTTACAGGCGATGACAACCATTGCCACGAGCAGGGCCAAAAGGGTGAGCATATGCGCCTGAACCAGGGCCGCCAGCCTCATGACTGCCTGCGTGAGCAAAGGGAGCGGGGTGTTGAACGTTTTGTAGATTGCAGCAAACTCAGGCAACACCAGCGTGACCATCGCCAGCACCACGAAAACGGCCAGCGTCAGGATGATCAGCGGATAGCGCAGCGCTTTCTTCACCTTTGCACTGAGCTGCTGCTGGGATTTTTGCTGCAGCGCAAGCTGACGGCAGCAGGCTTCGAGCTTACCCGTCAGCTCACCCGTCTTCACCATCGAGACATAAAGGGGGCTAAACACCTCTGGCCATTTCTTCATGGCCTCTGACAGGGCGCAACCTTCGCTCAGGTCATCAGCAAGACTGTGCAGCAGCGCCTGCCAGTGCTTCAAAGGATGCTGTTCCGCCAGCATGTGCAGGCTTTGGGGCAGCGTGAGTCCGGCCTGTAGCAGCGTGGCGAGCTGGCGAAAAATATCGTAGCAGTGTTGCACCTGCCATCGGTGTCGCTGCTGGCAGCGTTTTAGCGCCAGCGGGTGCAGCTGTTTAAGCACCAGAGCCGTGTAAGCTGCGTTACGGTCGATGGCCCAGAGGGTGCCGGTTTGCACCTCCCCCTCGGTGGTCAGGGCACGCCAGCGCCAGAGCGAATTAGCAGCCATCGGGCATTCCCAGGACGCGTAACAGCTCTTCGAGCGTAGTCAGCCCTTGCTCTACGGTCATGCAGCCGTGCTCAAACAAAGAGGTCATTCCCGCCTGACGAGCGCTTGAACCAATCACCTCCGTGCTTGCTCCGCTGGCGATGGCCTGCCGCAGCGTGTCGTCGATGACGAGCACTTCAAAAATGGCTACGCGACCATAAAAACCGTGGTAGCAGCGTTCGCAACCGGTGGGTTGCCAGCGAGGAAGCGGCCGGGGCCACAGCGTGCGAGGTAATTCGGTGTGGCGGCTGGCTTCCTGTCGGCAGTACGGGCATAAACGACGCACCAGCCGCTGGGCAATCACCATCGAGAGCGCCGAAGAGATCATCCAGCGCGCGACGCCCATCTGTTGCAACCGTACCAGCGTTTCAGTCGTCGAATTAGTATGAAGGGTGGACAGCACCAGATGCCCGGTTTGCGCCGCCTTAATGGCAATTTCTGCCGTTTCGCCGTCACGAATTTCACCCACCATAATGATGTCAGGATCCTGCCTGAGCAGGGCACGCAGCACGCTCTGGAAGGTCAGCCCCGCGCGCGGATTAATCTGCGTCTGGTTTAAGCCTGCAAGCGGGATTTCAACGGGATCTTCCACGCTGCAAATATTAACGTCAGGGGTATTTCGCGCCTGTAACGCACTGTACAGCGTCACCGTTTTCCCGCTACCGGTCGGGCCGGTGACCAGAATCAACCCCTGAGGGCTGTTAAGCGCCCCGGCAAAACGGACCTGCTGGTCTGCACTCATCCCCAGCAGTTCAAGCTCCAGTGCCTGCTGTACCTGGTGAAGCAGACGAAGCACGATTTTTTCTCCACCGCTACAGGGAAGGGTTGCGATACGAAAAGAGACGGGGACGCTTGCCAGCTCCACCGTAAACTGACCGTCCTGCGGCAGGCGGCGCTCCGCAATATCCAGTTGGCCCAGCACCTTCAGGCGTGCGGCAAGCGTCGTACCGAGGGCGGCGGAAACCGGCGGTTGCGGGTAGAGAACACCGTCGATTCGCAAACGGATCTGGTAGCCGTGCTCAGTCGGTTCAATATGGATGTCAGAAGCCCGCTGGTTCACTGCCTGCTGCAACGTTGTACTGAGCACGTCAGCGGCTGAGTTTGGCACTATTCCCGGCAGGTGTGATGATGAGAGGGACTGAAGCCGTTTTTCCATCCGTTCGGCCGTCCAGCACTCAATATCAATACGTTTCTGCGTGGCGAAGCGTAACGCTTCCATCAGCTCAGAGGCAGGATTACCCACCACCGCAATGCTGATCATCTCGGTGTCGCTTGCGAGTAGCAGTGCGTGATGGCGCTGACAGAGCGTCATAAGCTGTTCGGTATTCATTGTCGACTCCTGTCAGTTGTTGTCGAAGCGGAAAACATCTTCACAGGCTTGTCTGAGCGCCGTGTCGGACGCAATGTTGCAGGCACGCGTCCAGCCCGTCATACCGTTACCGTCGCTCCAGATCGGTGTCATGAGCACTTCAAGTCCGTTAAGGCTTTCCTGCCCTGTTAACGATACGACCCCCTTCGCCACGCTCATCGCTGAAACGTAACGCGTGGTAGTCGGGGAGGGGATGCCATTGGTTCCTGCGTCGCAGCGATCCACACCACCACGATCCAGGGCGCAAAGCTCAATAGCGGTGCGGTAGGGAATGAACGTTTGCAGCATATCGGTGAGCGCTGCTTTTCGCAGGTAGTTCTGATAAGCCGGGATGCCAATCGCGCTCAGGATGGCAATAATGCCAATGACCACCATTAACTCAATCAGGGTAAATCCTTGTTGTCTGTTCATATCTGCTCCTTACGTTAAGTGGCGCTACTGTGGCAGTACCGGCGCGCAGAAACGAGGGGCAAAAGCGCGAACGTGAAAGGGCTTTCAGGGAAATGATTCAGTGTTGCAGAGAAGGACAGCGTAATTGCGAGCGGTTTCGTATTTCCCCTCTCCGGGCGGAGAGGGGAAGATCAGTTATTTGAAGCGCATCGAGAGGTCCAGGGCACGTACGTGCTTGGTCAGGGCGCCAACGGAGATATAATCGACGCCGGTTTCAGCAAATTCGCGGAGGGTGTCGAACGTCACGTTGCCGGACACCTCAAGTTGCGCCTGGCCGTTTGTGCGTTTGACCGCTTCACGCATCTGCTCCGTGTCGAAGTTATCGAGCATGATGATGTCAGCCCCCGCTTTAATGGCCTCGTCCAGCTCATCCAGCGTTTCCACTTCCACTTCGACCGGCACATCCGGATGCAGCCAGAAGGCTTTTTCCACGGCCTGACGTACCGAGCCAGAGGCAATAATGTGGTTCTCTTTGATCAGGAAGGCATCGGATAGCCCCAGACGATGGTTGGCGCCGCCACCGCAGAGCACGGCGTATTTCAGCGCGGTGCGCAGGCCCGGCAGGGTTTTACGGGTATCCAGTAGCTGCGTGCGGGTGCCTGCCAGCAGGTCAACGTAGCGGCGTACTTCACTGGCAACGCCAGAGAGCGTTTGCACAAAATTGAGCGCGGTGCGTTCACCGGTCAGCAAGACGCGGGACGGGCCGTCCAGCTCGAACAGTGGCTGATTTGCCGTGACCGCATCACCGTCCTCAACGTGCCATGTTACCTGCACCTCGTCACCCGCCAGCTGGGTAAAGACCTCCTCAACCCAGCGTTTGCCGCAGAAAACCCCCGCTTCGCGGGTGATGACTACCGCGTGCGACCGTGTCTCTTTTGGCAACAATTGGGCGGTAATATCGTTATCGGCGCTGACGTCACCGCCGAGGTCTTCTCTCAGGGCATGGGCAACGCTTGCCGGGATATCACTATTAATACGTTCCAGAAGCGCGTCACGTCGGTGGTCGGGGTTATAGCGGCGAGGCGGCATGATAAAACTCCAAATTGGTAACGAATCATAATATTGAAACATGCTACTCTGAACCGAGTAACAGCACCATAGATAAGGAGTTCCAGCATGTTGTTAGAAAACGGATGGCTGGTGGACGCGCGACATGTACCGTCGCCGCACCACGATTGCCGCCCGGAGGATGAAAAGCCCACACTGCTGGTGGTTCACAACATAAGTCTCCCGCCAGGTGAGTTTGGCGGTCCGTGGATCGACGCGTTATTCACAGGAACGATAGATCCCGATGCTCATCCTTACTTTGCTGAGATTGCGCATTTGCGCGTATCGGCGCACTGCCTGATCCGCCGTGATGGCGAAGTGGTTCAGTATGTTCCTTTTGATAAGCGAGCCTGGCATGCCGGCGTGTCGATGTATCAGGGGCGCGAACGGTGCAATGATTTCTCCATTGGAATTGAACTGGAAGGAACGGACACCACGCCTTACACCGATGCGCAATATCAGAAACTGGTTGCTGTGACGCAAACTTTAGTGGGGCTTTATCCCGCCATTGCAGACAATATTACGGGGCACAGCGACATCGCCCCCGAAAGAAAAACCGACCCCGGCCCGGCGTTTGACTGGTCCCGGTTTCACGCCATGCTTACCACGTCGTCAGATAAGGAGATAACATGACGTTGTTTACCATGCTGCTGGTTATGATCGCCGAACGCCTGTTTAAGCTCGGCGAGCACTGGCATCTGGATCATCGGCTGGAAGTGTTATTCCGCCGGATCAGGCATTTTTCCATGCTACGCACGCTGCTTATGATGGCAGGTGTGATGGTGATTACGTTCCTGTTGCTACGCTCACTTTACGGCCTCTTTTTCAACGTGCCGCTGCTGGTGGTATGGATACTGCTGGGCGTGTTGTGTATTGGCGCGGGCAAGGTGCGTTTGCACTATCACGCGTATCTGAAAGCTGCTTCCCGGGATGATGTCCACGCGCGCGGCGCGATGGCGAGCGAGCTGACGATGATCCACGGCGTACCGCCGGACTGCGATGAACGCGAATTTCTGCGCGAGCTACAAAACGCGCTGCTGTGGATTAACTTCCGTTACTACCTGGCGCCGCTGTTCTGGTTTGTGGTGGGTGGTCCATGGGGACCAGTACTGCTGATGGGCTATGCTTTTCTGCGCGCCTGGCAGACCTGGCTTGCCCGCTATCTTACGCCGCATGAACGTCTCCAGT
>NZ_JABMCU010000233.1:0-6179 GCF_013179605.1 Enterobacter sp. CM29
TCAAGCCAGTTCGCCATTTCACTGTTGGCACGACGGTTCGACAGTACCCATACCGACGCGCCGGTGGCGTTACGGTTCGGCGCAGCATCCGCGTGAATCGACACCAGGAAGTTGGCGTTTTGCTTACGCGCCACATCCGAGCGTCCCATCACTGAAATAAAGTAATCTCCGTCGCGGGTCATGACCCCTTTAAACATCGGATCGTCATTCAGAAGCGCACGCAGCTTACGGGCAATGGCGATAGTGACGTTTTTCTCCCGCGTGCCGCCCGGGCCAATCGCGCCAGGATCTTGCCCGCCGTGTCCGGCGTCGATGGCGATAATCACTTTGTCGCCACTGACCGGCGTTCGCCGCGCGCTGACCGCCGGACGCGTCACCGTGTTGCTGCTGGTCACGGCGGTAAGTCGGTCATTTTGTGATTTAAACGGATTACGGGCTGGCTCAGACGGCCTTGGGGTATAAACCGGCGCTTCTACGCGTTTTGCTACCACAGGTGCAGGCGGTGGCGGCGGCGGAACATCAGCATTAATGGTAAAAACCACCGTATAACTGGCGCCGTTTTGCTGCTTAACCGCCTTCGTTTTGCCCTTTTCGGTGAGATCGACCACCAGACGCAGAGACTGCGCATCCTTCGGCGTCCCCGAACGGATGCTTTTCACCAGATTGTTGCCGCTGAACTGGAGCGGCAGCCCCTGGATCACCCCGGACTGTTTAATATCGAGCGCCACGCTGCGGCTGTCGATTTGTGAGAAAGCATATTCAGGATCGCCCATAAAGCTGAAGGTAATGCGGGCCTGGCTATCGCCATTCGACACCTGAATATCCGAGAGGCTGGCCGCACCGGCCTGCGCGCACAGCAGAACCGTGGCTGCCAAAATCCAACCTTTAACGCGATTAATCATCCCGTTATCCCTACGCTCAACCGGCTAAACGCGCCAGTAAGGAACAGCCTGATGAGGAAACCGCACTGATGCGCGCCTCACGCCCTTGTGCCTGATAATCCAAGTGAATTTCGACATCCGGGTCAGGCAGCACACCCGCACCTTGTTGCGGCCACTCCACCAGGCAAATGGCGTCGTTGGCAAAGTAATCGCGGATCCCCATAAATTCCAGCTCCTCAGGATCCGCAAGACGATATAAATCAAAGTGGTACACCATGATATTTTCAAGCGTGTACGGTTCTACTAGCGTATAAGTCGGGCTTTTTACGTTCCCGTTATGGCCTAACGCCTGCAAAAAACCACGGCTGAAGGTTGTTTTACCCGCGCCTAAATCACCATACAGATAAATGACGGTCGCCCCCTGACAGGCCTGCGCCACGCGCTTGCCGAGATCTAAAGTGGCTTGTTCATCAGGTAAAGGAATCGCTCGATTAGTCATTTTCTACGTCAATCACATCCGGGTTAACAACACGCCGCAGCGTGCAAAAAAGATCGGTGGCCAGCATACCGCGCGTTCCGTAACGAGCAGCCAGCCTGTCAGCCGCCGCACCGTGGGCCACGCAGCCAGCACAGGCTGCATCATAAAGGGGTAGTTTCTGTCCGAGCAATGCGCCAATGATGCCAGAGAGCACATCACCCATGCCGCCGCTCGCCATGCCTGCATTACCGGCATCAACGATGCCCATCGCATCATCGCTGGCGATAACGGTCCCCGCCCCTTTCAAAACGACAACACCTCCGTAACGTTTTACCAGACGTTGGGCTGAAAGTAAGCGATCGCTTTCAATTTCTGCCACGCTACAGTTAAGCAGCCGTGCGGCTTCGCCGGGGTGTGGCGTCAGAATGCGATTGTGACGCTTATCCGGGTTTATTGCCAGAAGGTTAAGCGCGTCGGCATCCCAGAGCATCGGCTTACGAAAATTCTCGGCCTTTTGCAGGGCCTGTTTACCCCACTCCTGCTGACCCAGGCCCGGACCAATGACTACCACGTCCGCCCACTCAAGACCCTCTTCAATCGCCTGTGGGACAAGCTCGTGGACCATCAGCTCCGGCCGCGCGGTAATAATCGGCGGAATGTTTTCGCTGCGGGTCAGCACGCGTACTAATCCGGCACCGCTGCGCAACGCGGCCTCTCCTGTCATGCGAATCGCACCTGCCGTGCCATGATCGCCACCGATAATCAGCAGCCGGCCATGATCACCCTTATGGGATGTGGGGCGGCGCGGAGGCAGCCACTGAGCAAGCAGGGAGGCATCAAAGCGGGTGATGTGGGTATCCTGTCCAGCCAGCCAGTTTTCCAGCCCCAGTGCGTTGTGATGTAACGTCCCCACGACATCCCGCGCTTTACCGGTAAGCAAACCCGGCTTCAGGGCGATAAAGGTCACGGTGTGCGCAGCCTCAATCGACACGCCCGGCGTCGCGCCGGTTTGCGCCATCAGGCCGGAGGGAATATCCAGCGCCACCACCGGGGCGGGGTGCGCATTAGCGTGGGTAATCAGCGCGGCGACGTCATCGCGAGGCGCGCGCAACAGCCCCGTCCCCAGCAGACCATCAACAATCACGTCGACATCCTCGGGCCAGACGATATCAGGCGCATGAATAATGCCCCCCGCATTCAGCCAGGCCTCTCTCGCCATGCCAGCCTCTTCCGGTAGCGGCTTGTCGCTCTCCAGCGCCAGCAGGGTGACGCGCAGCCCCGCCGCCACCGCAAGACGAGCCACCACATAGCCATCGCCACCGTTATTGCCGTGCCCGCACAGAATCAGGTAGTGCGAGGCATCCGGATAAGCCGTGCGCGCCACGTTAAACGCCGCCTCGCCCGCGCGCTGCATCAGTTCATAAAGGGTAACGCCGAGGCTGTCTGCGGCCTCTTTTTCGGCCCGACGGAGGTCATCCGCATGCCAGATGGAATGTGGTATACTTGCGGGGTTTTTCTTCACAGTATGGTCCGTCATGTCACAGCCCCTCGATCTCAATGAATTAGCGCAAAAAATAAAACAGTGGGGTGCTGAACTGGGCTTCCAGAAGGTCGGTATTACCGATACCGACCTCTCTGCCAGCGAGCCTAAGCTACAGGCATGGCTGGATAAACAATACCACGGCGAGATGGAGTGGATGGCGCGTCACGGTATGATGCGTGCCCGCCCCCACGAGCTGTTGCCGGGTACGCTGCGCGTCATTAGCGTACGCATGAACTATCTGCCCGCTAACGCGGCCTTTGCGCGCACGCTAAAAAATCCTTCGCTGGGTTACGTCAGCCGATACGCGCTGGGACGTGATTACCATAAACTTCTGCGCAACCGTCTAAAAAAGCTCGGGGAAACCATTCAGCAGCACTGTGTTTCGCTGAATTTTAGACCCTTTGTCGATTCTGCGCCTATTCTTGAGCGCCCGATCGCCGAAAAAGCCGGGCTTGGCTGGACAGGTAAGCACTCACTTATCTTAAGCCGCGACGCGGGCTCATTCTTTTTCCTGGGTGAATTGTTGATTGATTTACCCCTGCCGGTAGACGGTCCGGTGGAAGAAGGGTGTGGCCGCTGCGTGGCCTGTATGACCATCTGCCCAACGGGCGCTATCGTTGAACCCTATACCGTTGATGCGCGCCGCTGTATCTCTTATCTCACCATCGAGCTGGAAGGTGCTATTCCAGAGGAATTTCGTCCGCTTATTGGCAACCGCATCTACGGCTGTGATGACTGCCAGCTGATTTGTCCGTGGAACCGTTATTCACAGTTGACGGACGAAGAAGACTTCAGTCCCCGCAAGGCGTTACATGCCCCGCAGCTGATCGAACTTTTCGCCTGGAGCGAAGCCTGGTTCCTGAAGGTGACGGAAGGTTCCGCCATACGTCGTATCGGCCACCTGCGCTGGTTGCGTAATGTGGCCGTTGCGCTGGGTAATGCCCCATGGGATGAAGCCAATCTTCAGGCGCTCGAAAGCCGCAGAGGTGAGCACCCACTTCTTGATGAGCACATAGAATGGGCGATTGCGCAGCAAATTGAGAAGCGAAATGCCGGCGTGGTTGAAGTGCAGTTACCGAAGAAACAGCGCCTGGTCAGGGTGATTGAAAAAGGGCTGCCACGGGATGTGTGATATATTCACAGGCTGTGAATAAAAATAAGAATTCAGGCGCCATAAGGTTTAGCAAACAGGTCAAGTGATCTCAATAACATTTTGAAATCAAATTTTCTTCATAGATTACAGTTAATTACGAAGATATTATTCACCCTGCTAACATTTTGTACAACTGGGATTTATCACAGTTTCTGTGGATAACTCTGTTTACAAGAGTGTTTCAGATACAATAGAAAACGTCCCCAACGAAGCATTTCGCTGTGGATAATTTAGGAAAGAAGAAGAATTTGGAGCGGGAAACGAGACTCGAACTCGCGACCCCGACCTTGGCAAGGTCGTGCTCTACCAACTGAGCTATTCCCGCTTGGGTATTCTGGTGCTGTGCGTATCTTGCGATACTTTCAAATTTTGGAGCGGGAAACGAGACTCGAACTCGCGACCCCGACCTTGGCAAGGTCGTGCTCTACCAACTGAGCTATTCCCGCTTGGGTGTTCTGGTGCTGGCGTATCTTGCGATACTTTTCAAATTTTGGAGCGGGAAACGAGACTCGAACTCGCGACCCCGACCTTGGCAAGGTCGTGCTCTACCAACTGAGCTATTCCCGCAAATCTGTACTGCTTTTGTTGCTGTCGTAACGTGTAATTCTCTGTCGTTACGGGAGGCGCATTATACGAGAAATCCGTTTAGCTGCAACCCCCCTCAAAGCGATTTTTTTGAAATTCAGTTCAAGTGCTTATTTAATCGGCAAGCTGAACAATTTAGCGACAAAAACCCGGCCACGCAAGGCGCCGGATCGCAAAATTAAAGCTTAATAAAGTTTTCGCGATAGTACGCCAGCTCCGCAACAGACTCACGGATGTCGTCCATTGCCTGGTGCGTCCCCTGCTTTGTGAAGCCGTCGAGAATTTCCGGTTTCCAGCGGCGGGCCAGCTCTTTTAAGGTGCTCACATCCAGATAGCGGTAGTGGAAATAGGACTCCAGCTCCGGCATGTACTTAAACAGGAAACGACGATCCTGACCAATGCTGTTGCCACAGATAGGCGATTTTCCTGCCGGCACCCACTGCTTCAGAAACTCAATCGTCGCCAGCTCCGCTTCGCGGTCGCCCAGAGTGCTGGCCTTCACGCGTTCCACCAGCCCGCTGCCAGTATGGGTACGCACGTTCCACTCATCCATCAGCGCAAGCTGGTCATCGGACTGGTGCACGGCAATCGTTGGGCCTTCCGCCAGAATATTGAGGTTGGCATCGGTGACCAGTGTGGCGATCTCAATAATGCGATCGCGCTCGGGATCCAGGCCGGTCATCTCCAGATCGATCCAAATCAGGTTGTTTTCGTCCGCGCTCATGTTATTTTCCACCCTTCTCGCTTAACCGGCAGTAGCAGGTTAACTAGTATTAATTAGAGTGTATCATAGAGGTTTTGCCCGCTATGGGCGACCAGGAGCCAGCGCGATTGAGTAAAAATAAACTCTCCAAAGGGCAGCAGCGCCGCGTGAATGCAAATCACCAGCGCCGTCTTAAAACCACTACGGAGAAGCCCGATTACGACGACAACCTGTTTGGCGAAGCGACGGAAGGCGTGGTGATTAGCCGCTTCGGTATGCATGCCGATGTCGAGTCTGCCGACGGGGACATCCACCGTTGCAATATCCGTCGCACCATCCGTTCCCTGGTGACCGGTGACCGCGTGGTCTGGCGTCCAGGCAAAGCGGCTGCGGAAGGGGTAACGGTTAAAGGTATCGTTGAAGCCGTGCATGAACGCACGTCGGTTCTGACCCGTCCTGATTTCTACGACGGCGTAAAGCCCATTGCCGCCAATATCAACCAGATCGTGATCGTTTCGGCGATTTTACCCGAACTTTCGCTCAACATTATTGACCGTTATCTGGTGGCCTGCGAAACGCTACAGGTTGAGCCGCTCATCGTGCTGAATAAAATCGATCTGCTGGATGACGAGGCCATGGCCTTTGTGAATGAGCAGATGGATATCTATCGCAATATTGGTTATCGCGTTTTGATGGTTTCCAGCCGCACCAAAGATGGCCTGAAGCCGTTAGAAGATGCGCTGACCGACCGCATCAGTATCTTTGCAGGGCAGTCTGGCGTGGGTAAATCGAGCCTGCTTAACAACCTGCTCGGCCTTCAGCAAGAAATCCTGACC
>NZ_JABMCU010000234.1:0-5920 GCF_013179605.1 Enterobacter sp. CM29
CCTTCGCCACCAGCGCGCTGCTGCTGTTTGCGGAAGGCGGTCAGTTTTACCGGATCTGTACAGTCTGTTCGCCACAGCTTGACCGCTACGGTATCGGGCTTGGCCTGACGCTTGCGGTCAAAGAGAGCGCGTTCGTTCTGTGGGCAATCTACGCCGCGCTGCCTGAAAAGCGCCTCGCACAGCAGAAAATTGTCCTGCATACCTTCGGCTACGGACGAATGCAGGCGCTTAACTGGCTCGTCCTCCCGGCTATCGCCCCCGCGCTGGGCGCCGTGATGCTGGCGGTGCTCGCCTGGTCGCTTTCCGTGGTGGATGTGGCGATCGTGCTCGGGCCGGGCAACCCACCTACGCTGGCGGTGCTGGCCTGGCAGTGGCTGACCCAGGGCGATGCGCAGCAGCAGTCAAAAGGAACGTTGCTGTGTCTGGTGTTGCTCCTGCTGCTGGCCGCACTTGCCGCGGTGGGATACAGCCTCTGGACGGCATGGCGGCGCGCCCAGCCTGACGTCTCGGGGGTACGTCGCGCTTCGCATACCGCGTTGCCCGCACGGACGCTGGGCGGGTTACTGCCGCTGTGCGGCGTGCTCTGTGCGCTGGTTCTGCTGATGCTGGCACGCCGGGGCGACATAGGCCCCGTCAGCGACAGCCTTTCACTGGGACTGCTGTCCAGCCTGACAGCGCTGGCCATCCTCATGATCTGGCTTGAGTGGGGACCCCAGCGCGGCGCGGTGTGGATCTGGCTGCCGCTTGCCCTCCCGGCGCTGCCCCTCGTGTCCGGGCAGTATGCCGTGGCGCTGTGGCTGGGCATCGACGGCCAGTACGCTGCGGTGCTCTGGAGCCATATGCTCTGGGTTCTCCCGTGGATGCTCCTGGTGCTGCAACCGGCCTGGCGCAGGCTCGATCCCCGGCTTATCCTCACCGCCAGAACGCTGGGCTGGCGACAGGCGAAAATTTTCTGGTTAGTGAAATGCCCCCTGATGATTCGTCCGGCCCTGCTGGCCTTTGCGACCGGCTTTTCCGTGAGCATGGCCCAGTACATGCCCACCCTCTGGCTGGGAGCGGGTCGTTTTACTACTCTGACGACGGAGGCGGTCGCCCTCAGCAGCGGCGGCAGCGTTCCGATCCTTGCCAGCCGGGCGCTGGGTCTGTTGCTGTTGACCAGCAGCGTATTTGCCCTTGCCGCGCTGCTCGCCCGGTTCGTGGGCCGTCACAGACAAGGATTACGTTAATGCTGAACGTGAAAAATCTCACCATTGCGCCTCTCTTACGTGAGGTCAACTTCCGCGTCCCGGCAGGGGAGATTCTCACGCTGATGGGCCCCTCCGGGAGCGGGAAATCGACCCTTTTCGCCTGGATGGTGGGCGCGTTATCCGCTGATTTTAAGGCGCACGGCGAGCTGTGGCTGAACGATCGTCGCTGCGATATGCTCCCCGTGGAAACGCGCGGGATCGGCATTCTGTTTCAGGACGCCCTGCTGTTTGACGCCTTCAGCGTGGGGCAAAACCTGATGCTGGCGTTGCCGGCGCACATTGCCGGACGCGCGCGGCGCGACGCGGTAGAACAGTCTCTTGAATCTGCCGGGCTGGAAAACCTCTACGCTAGCGATCCGGCGACCCTTTCCGGCGGCGAGCGCGCCCGGGTCAGCCTGTTGCGCGCTCTTCTCGCCCAGCCGCAGGCATTGCTGCTCGACGAGCCGTTCAGTCGACTGGATAAAACGCTGCGCGCCTCATTCCGGGCGTGGGTATTCGAGGTTACTCGCCAGCGCAGGATCCCGGTGGTGCTGGTCACGCATGATGAGGACGATATTCCGCCCGGCGGCGAGGTGATTGAGATTTCTCGCTGGCAATAATGTGCTAACGCAATGTTTTTGGCTTCAGGAGAGACGACAATGCCACCCTCTTTTAATGACGTCAGGTTTTTCGATGAAACGTGTTTCTCAACTGACCGCGCTGGCCCTGATCTGCGGCCTCGCCTCACTCTCCTCCACGGCGGCTGATATGCCCCACTCCCTCACGCTGGACCAGCTCCAGGCGCAAAACGGCGCGGTAATTGATACGCGCGTCAGTGCGTTCTTTAACGGCTGGCCGCAGACCCTGAGCGGAACGTCCGGGCATGAACCCGCAGCGCTTAATCTCTCTGCCAGCTGGCTTGGGGCAATGAGCGATGAACAGCTCAGCGGCTGGGCAAAACAGCATCGGCTTACGCCAGACATGCCGGTTGCGCTCTATGGCAACGATGATGACAACCAGACCGTCAAAACGCAGCTGGAGAAAGCGGGCTTTACCCACGTCTCCACCCTGAGCGATGCCCTGCAACAATCCGATCGTCTGCAACGTCTGGCGCATTTCGAACAGCTGGTTTATCCGCAGTGGATCCGCCAGTTGCAGCAGGGCAAACCCGTTACCGCCGCACCAGCCGGAGAGTGGAAGGTGATCGAGGCTGGCTGGGGTGCGCCGAAGCTTTATCTCCTGAGCCACATTCCCGGTGCGGGCTATCTCGACACCAATGAAGTGGAAAGCGAACCGCTGTGGAATAAGGTCTCTGACGAAAAGCTGAAAGCGATGCTGGCGAAGCACGGGATCCGTCACGATACCACCGTCATTCTGTACGGTCGCGACGTGTATGCCGCCGCGCGCGTGGCGCAGATCATGCTCTACGCGGGCGTGAAGGATGTGCGGATTCTGGATGGCGGCTGGAAGGCGTGGTCCGACGCCAGCCTGCCCGTTGAGCACGGAACGCCTGCAAAGGTGAAGCCAGCCCCTGATTTTGGCGCGCCGATCCCGGGCCAGCCGCGGCTGATGGTGGATATGGAGCAGGCCCGGGGAATGCTGCACCGTCAGGACGCCTCACTGGTGAGCATTCGTTCCTGGCCAGAGTTTATCGGTGAAACCAGCGGCTACAGTTATATCAAGCCAAAAGGTGACATTGCCGGTGCGCGCTGGGGCCATGCGGGTAGCGACGCGACCCACATGGAAGATTTCCACAATCCGGATGGCACCATGCGCAGCGCCGATGATATTGCCGCCATGTGGAAGACGTGGAATATTCTGCCGGAGCAGCACGTTGCGTTCTACTGTGGTACCGGCTGGCGCGCGTCTGAAGCCTTTATGTACGCCCGCGCCATGGGCTGGCAAAACGTTGCCGTCTACGACGGCGGCTGGTACGAATGGAGCAGCCATCCGCAGAACCCGGTCTCCACCGGCGCGCGCGGCCCGGAGAGTACACGCTAGCGGGGGAGTGACTTCAGCGTCACGTAACCGCTCCAGATGCGCGTTGTGGTGGTCAGCCAGCACAACGCGCCAAACGCCCAGGCGAACAGCGTGAAGTGTGCCGGAAACAGGCAGCACAGCACAAACAGCGCGATGGTCTCCGTTCCTTCCGTTAATCCTCCAATGTAATAAAGCGACTTGTGCGCGTAGCCGGGGTTGTCGATATTATGCTTCCCCGCCAGCGCGGCAAAGGCCAGGAAACTGCTGCCCGTCCCCATAAACGCGAACAGCAGCCAGGCGGCGGCGATCGCATTGTCAGCCGGAGCGGCCAGCGCGAAGCCAAACGGTACCAGCGCGTAAAACAGGAAGTCGAGGGCGATATCAAGAAATCCTCCCGCGTCCGTCAGGCCACGGCGACGCGCCAGCGCACCGTCCAGACCATCCAGCAGCCGGTTCAGCACAATGGCGACCAGCGCTGGCAGATACCAGCCCAGCGCCAGAAACGGTAACGCCAGTACGCCAATCGCAAACCCGGCGAGCGTTAACCCATCAGGCGTAATAAACGGTTTATCCAGCGCGGCGGCCAGCTGATTTAACCCGGGCTTCAGCCGTGGATGCAGATGTTTATCCAGCATGCGGTTTACCTTTAAACGTGGCACACAGGCCCTGAGCCGGGATATCCAGCGCGGCGTTAAAGCGGGCGGAAAGGTTCTGAAAGGCAATCAGAGCCGTCATTTCGGTGATAGTCTCTTCGCTAAAGTGGCGCTTCAGCTGGTTTTTGATATTTTCATCCACCTGAGGCGGCGTGGCGGTGACCGCTTCCGCATAGGCCAGCGCCGCGCGCTCCTCTTCGCTGAACAGGGTGGAATTTTGCCAGTCGTTGACGGCCTGCACTTTATCCAGCGCCCCGCTCCGCTCGGCCAGACGCAGGCTGTTGGCATCAATACAAAATGCGCAGTGGCAGATCTGCGAGACCCGCGTCATTAGTAACGAACGCAGAACCGGCGTCAAACGCGCCTTGCGCCGCTCCAGATAGCCGACAAATAGCGCTACCAGCCAGAAAAGACGCGGCATACGCCCCCACCAGCGCGTGGGGTTCAGCACCGCGCCGAAGTGTTTTTTCTGCATGGCAGCAATGGGCTTGAGGCTGACGGGAAGGGTTTCCATGGGCGCAACCCAGGCGGCTGTCTCTTTCACCTGATTCTCCTGATGACTGGACTCTTTGGCAGGGCACGATAATATGTCGTTTTTCGCTATTAATTATTGACGAACATGCTGAAAACACTCGATGTTGTTGCGGCCATCCTCGAAAAAGAGGGCAAGATCTTGCTGGCGCAGCGTCCCGAACATGCCGATCAGCCAGGAATGTGGGAATTTGCGGGCGGAAAGGTTGAAGCCGGTGAGACCCAGCAGGAAGCGCTGATCCGCGAACTACGCGAAGAGCTCGGCATTGAAGCCGTGCCCGCGCGGTATGTGGCAAGCCACCAGCGGGAAGTGTCGCAGCGGCTGATCCACCTCCACGCCTGGCACGTGCCGGAATTTAGCGGCGAGCTGAAGGCGCACTACCACTCGGCGCTGGTGTGGTGCACGCCAGAAGACGCGTTCACGTATGATTTAGCCCCGGCGGATATACCGCTCCTGGAAGCGTTTATTCTTTTACGCGACGCCAGACCAGCGGGTTTGTACTGAGGGTGCGTTCATCACGCTGGCACTGCAACAGCACGCCATCCGCCCTGACCACTGCGCCTTCGGAATAGTTTTGATCCTGATAGATACAGCACTGATTACACGGCTGCGCACGCTGGCCGCCAGCGCTAAAAACCTCTGGCGGCACGTTAACTTCGACATCCGGGCGAATGCGATCAGCCTGTGCCCCGGCGGACACCATCAAACATAACGCGGCCATTGCGAAACGGTTCATAGACTTAATTTCCTTTGCATCGTTTATATCTATAACGGTAGATCCTGACGGGATCTTTAATTTATCTCGTCATCGCTTTTGGTTATGACGCGCGCCTTGTCATTAATTTCCCTTTCGGCCTAAATTTCTGCTTGCCTCTCAAAGCGGTGCGGGTGGTATAGTCAAAAAAACGACACAAAACATCTCCGCCACACGCATAAATTATTATAAGAGGTTCTTATATCTATGGATCAGACACGCTCTCTGGAAAGCTTTCTTGCCCATGTTCAGCAGCGCGACCCGCACCAAAGCGAGTTTGCCCAGGCCGTTCGTGAAGTCATGACCACCCTGTGGCCCTTCCTTGAGGAAAATCCGCGCTACCGCCAGATGGCGCTGCTTGAACGTCTGGTGGAGCCGGAGCGCGTCATCCAGTTCCGCGTGGCGTGGGTGGACGATCGCAATCAGGTACAGGTCAACCGCGCGTGGCGCGTGCAGTTTAACTCCGCCATTGGGCCGTTTAAGGGCGGGATGCGCTTCCATCCCTCGGTGAACCTGTCGATTCTGAAATTCCTCGGCTTCGAGCAGACCTTTAAAAATGCGCTCACTACCCTGCCGATGGGCGGCGGTAAAGGCGGGAGTGATTTCGATCCGAAAGGCAAGAGCGAAGGCGAAGTGATGCGCTTCTGCCAGGCGCTGGTCACTGAGCTCTATCGCCACCTTGGGCCGGACACCGACGTTCCTGCCGGGGATATCGGCGTGGGTGGTCGTGAAGTGGGCTTTATGGCCGGGATGATGAAAAAGCTCTCCAACAACA
>NZ_JABMCU010000235.1:0-5912 GCF_013179605.1 Enterobacter sp. CM29
CTTAATTGTCCGGTATTAATCATCGCCGCAGGGTTTGCCGCGATAGCGGGCACAGATATCAGGCAGCACGAGAGCCACCAGTAAGGCATCTTCTTTCCCATGTCTTGTCCCTAATAAAAAAGTACTGCTTTTTTGTTTATGCCCGGGCGCTGTGCGCGCCCGGGTCATTTCTTGCAGGTGCTATCAGGTAATGATGTGTTGCTGGTTTACAAGCTCGTCGTAGGTGGTCTGAACGTTGTCCAGCGTAACGAGCGTAGATTTAGTGTAGGCGGCTCCCGTGCCGTCACGGTCGATGGAGATCACAGTATTGTTACCGCTTTGTGAAACAGAGACATAGTTCCCCAGCGTCGACGCGCTACCGTTCCAGCCCACCAGCAGATCGCCAATGTCGATCTTGTCTCCCTGCGACAGGGAGAAGTTCGTCCAGTGGTCACCCGTGCTGTTACCTGCGGTGGCGTTACCCGCCGTAGTGTTCAACACCTGATAAATCAGCGTGTCGCCGTAGGCCGTGCCGCTAATCACATCGTTATGTTCCGAACTGACAAATTTCGGTGCCATATTGATGGTCAGCGAGGCGGTATCCCGGGTGCCGTTGGCGTCGGTCAGGGTGTAGTTAAAGACCTCCTTGCTGGTGATGGTAGAGAACGATATCCCCGGGTTGAGTGTGTAGGTGTAACTGCCGTCTGCGGCAATCGCCAGCGTGCCGTAGTGACCCGTGATGTTTACCTGCGTGCTGCCGGTGTAAGGATCCAGCGTGGTGGTTACGCCGTCGTAGCCGGTAATGCTGAGACGGGTATCGACCGAGTGCAGCTGGTCCATCGCGCCCGCGGAGCCGGTGCCGTCGAAGATATTGCCGTCAACGGTGTGGGTGCCCGTGGCGTCAAACTGCGACAGGGAGTAGCTGGTCCCGGTGACGCTTGGGGTAACGGTGATATTTCCCACCCCCAGCGGTCCCATTCTGCCGGTATAGTTCAGCGTATAGGTTCCCGCTTCCAGATCGAGGCCCGTCAGGTTGATCGTCGCCCTGCCGCCCAGCAGCAGCCCGCCGTTAAATGAGCCGGATCTGAGGGTGGTGGTGCCGTTGGTCAGCGTCCAGTCGACCGTTAACCCGGTAAGGGTCAGCAGCGAGGCGACGTTAAACGACAGAACCACGTTATGCAGTGCAGTATTAGGATCCACCACGAAGGTCCCGCTCCCGCTGCCCTGGGTTGAGGCAAGCAGCGCGGCGTTCCAGCTCGCCGACCCGACGGTGGTATCCGAGTATGCGGCGGTGCGGTGCACCGAGTTCACGTCCATCGCCGTGCTGACATCGTTCACCGCGTCCATTGGCTGCGCGGTCGGGGTGATGTTCAGCGATGCCGTGTCTTTCGAGCCGTTCGGCGCGGTGATGGTGTAGACGAAGGTATCCGGCGTGCTGATGCTGTCAGCGCCGACCCCGCTGTCCAGGGTGTAAGTGTACTCCCCGGCTGCGTTGATCCGCAGCGTACCGTACTCGCCGGTGATCTCCGTCAGGCCGCTGCTGTTCACCGCCACGCCGTTAACGTCGGAGACCACGGTACCTGCTGGCGCAATATCATCCGCCAGCACATCCCCGGTCGTGCTCTCGCTCACGCTTGCCACGCTGTAGACATGATCCTGCAAGACGTTCAGCGTGTAGGCCGTCAGCGCGGTGATCCCCGCCGCCGTATTGAGCAGGAACAGGTACTCGCCAGCGGGCAGGTTCAACGTCAGCTGCGGGGAGGTGCCGCCCAGCAGCGGCGCGCGCAGCCAACCGGGTTCAACGCGCATCTGCTCGAAGGTCTGCGTCGCATTGTTGAACTTATAGATGTAGAGGTCGAACACCGAGGCCAGCGCGACGCCGCCCACGGACGCCTGAACGGTCATGGTGCGGGTGGTGCCTTCTTCCACGTTATAAATGATCGGGTTGGCCAGATCGTCCAGCAGGTTCAGCCCCAGGGTATTGCCAAGGTTGATCCCCACCAGGGTAAAGCCGCCCTGCGACGAGGTGCCGTTGTTGATCGCCTCCACGGTGGTGTCGAAGGTCAGCGAGGCGGTATCGTCCACGGCCACGATCCCGCTGCTGGTAGTGCCTTCGCCCAGCGACAGAACCAGATTTGCCGAGGCGCTGGTGCCGTTATGGGTGATGGTGTAGGTAAAGTTCTCCGTGCGGCCAATGACGGCGGCGCTGGTGTTGGTCAGGTTATAGGTATAGCTGCCGTCCAGGTTGATGGTCAGCGTGCCGTATTGCCCCTGAATCACCGTGCCGTCAGCCGTAACGCTGGTGGTGGTGCCCTGGGCGTTGGTGACCGTAGTGACGGTGGTGCCCGCCGGGGCGTTGTCGCTGCCTGCGGTTGGATCCACGTCAGTGATGACGTTCCCGACAACGCTGGTCTCGCCGGACACGGTGCCTGCGCTGGTCTCTTTCACCGCCACATCGAGGCTGGTGTAAGAGCCGGTTGCCAGCAGGTTAGTGTTGTAGCTCAGGACGCGATACTGACCATTCGCCAGCCCGTTCAGGTTCAGCGATACCCCCGTCGCGCCGAGGGTCAACAGGTCAGCGAACTGCGGCTGCCCGGTATCGACCACGGTGGTCCAGGTGTTGTTGGCGGCGTCGAAGCGCTGTACCACCAGCTCAAGGGTATTGAGCAGGGAAAGAACGGCCCCCGTGGCGTTGGCGTTCACGGCAATATCCGCACTGCCGCCGTTGCCGACGGTGAAACCTACCTGCGCGGTGTCGTTGCCGAGCAGCGTCAGCACGTTACCTAAGGCGCCTACCAGCAGGAAACCATAGTCGCTGTACTGCGAGTTGGTCACCGTGGCGGTGGTCGTGAGCGCCAGTTCTTCAGCGTTGGTGCTGGCAGAGAGCGGCACCACCGGCGCAAGGGCTGAGCCGGGCAGCGAAACGTTGCCTGCCGCATCGGTGGCGGTGATTTGCAGCGTCTGACCTTCCGTCTGTTTATTGAGGAAGGTGTAGCTCCAGGAACCGTTGCTGTCCGCCGTGGCGGTGACCGTTGAATTATCCGCCAGGCGGATGGTGACGGTGCTGCCCGCTTCAGCGCTACCGGTCAGTACGCTGCCGTCTGCGTTGAAGGTCCCGGTTGGAGCCGTTGGCGCAGTGAGATCGACAATGACGGTGGTCGACGTGGAAATCGGGCTGGTGCCCGAGCCGTTGCTCGCCGTGGCGGTGAAGGCATGCGGGCCTTCGCTCAGCACCGGCGTGGTGAAGCTCCAGTTGCCGCTGGCATTCGCGGTGACCGTGCCCATCAGCACCCCGTTGTTATAGAGGGTGATGGTCGCGTTCGGCTGCGCCGTGCCGCTCAGGGTTGGCGTGGTGTCATCGGTGGTTTTCCCGTTGGTAAGGTTGCCCGTCACCGTGCCGATGTTATCGTCGATGTTTGCGATAACCGGCGCGTTCGGGATCGTGGTGATCGGGGCAATCACGGAGGTGGTGATACCCGCGTTACCGGCCTTATCCGTAGCAAAGACAATCAGTGACTCCCCGCCGGTCTGTGGAGGGGTGAGGGTGGCGCTGAAGTTTCCGCTGCCGTCCGCGACGGCGGTACCAAGCACGGTTCCGGTGCTGCTGGTGATGGTGACGGTACTTCCCGCTTCCGCCGTACCGGTAACCTGCGTCCCGTTGGTGATCACCGCCAGCCCGGTTGGGGCTGCTGGCGGCGTCAGGTCAACGTTGATCGTGATAATCGGCGATGGCGCGCTGGTATTGCCCGCGGCATCGGTGGCGGTTGCGGTGAAGTTATGCGCGCCTTCCGTCAGCGTGGTGCTGGTTTGCGGCAGCGTCCAGTTGCCGTTGGCATCGGCAGTGACGGTCCCCACCAGCGTCGTGCCGTCGTAAATACGTACGGTGGCATTGGCTTCTGCCGTACCGTTTAAGGTCGGACGGGTGTCGTTGGTTGGGTTGGTGCCAGTAACAGGTCCGGTGACGGTCCCCACATCATCCTCAATCGAGGTGATTGCCGGTACGACAGGGGCGGTGGCATCCACATTAATGGTGTAACCGCCGGTCTGCGCGCTGGCGTTGCCCACCGCGTCGGTGGCGGAGAAGGTCAGATTATGCGGCCCGTCAGCCAGCGGGGTGGAAGGCGTAAAGCTCCACGCGCCGCCGGTGGCGACTGCGGTGCCAATCTGTACCCCATTATCAAAGATGGTGACCGTCGCGCCGGCTTCTGCCGTACCGGTGATCGTTGGCCGCGCGTCGTTGGTTAACCCGCCGTTGGCGACAGGCGCAGCGGCGTTACCGACATCGTCGGTGATGCTGGTCAGCACCGGCAGCGCTGGCGGCGTGGTGTCAATGGTCAGGCTGAAGTCGGCGGACGACGTGCTGGTGTTACCCGCCTGATCCGTTGCTTCTGCGGTAAAGGTGTGTGACCCACTGTCCAGCGGCACGGTGATATCGACGGTCCAGTTGCCATCGGCATCGGCAGTACCGGTGCCCACCAGCGTGGTGCCCTCATAAATATTCACGGTGGCCAGCGGCTCGCTGGTCCCCACCAGACGCGGGAGAGGATCGTTGGTGGTCTGGCCGGAACCTATTGCCCCGGTGATGGTGCCAACGTCGTCAATCGCCTGGGTGATAACCGGCGCGACAGGCGCAGCCGTATCCACCACCAGCGTAAAGCCTGGTGAGGCAGGGCTGACGTTGCCCGCGGCATCGGTTACCGTGGCGGTCCAGGTGTGGCTGCCGTTTGCCAGCGTACTGGTGGTAAAGCTCCATACGCCGTTTGCGTCCGCCACGGCGGTACCCACTTCACGGCCACTTTCATAAATGGTGATGGTCGCGTTGGCCGCCGCGGTGCCGTTCAGTGTTGGCGTGGTGTCGTCTGTGCTTTGTCCCGAGGCGACCGGGCCCAGCACGGTACCTGCATCGTCAGTGGCCGGGGTAAAGACCGGTGCCTCAGGCACCGAGGTATCCACCGTCAGGTTGAACGGTGGTGAGGTGACCCCGGTATTGCCTGCGGCATCGGTGGCGTTGAAGGTAATAACGTGCGGCCCTTCGCCCAGTTCAGTGGTCGGCGTGAAGGTCCAGTTACCCTGGGCGTTGACGACCGCCGTGCCAATTTCCACATCATCGACAATAACGTGTACCGTTGCGCCCACTTCCCCCGTACCGTTGAATGTTGGACGGGTGTCGTTCGTGGAGCCGTCGCTGGCGAGGGTTCCCGTTCCCGGGCTGACATCGTCTATTACCGTGGTAACCACCGGGGCCGCAGGCCCGGCGGTATCCACCGTAAAGGCGAACACTGGCGAGTTGGCGGAGACGTTTCCGACATCATCGCTGGCGTTAACGCGCAGGTTATACGTCCCGTCCGTCAGTACCGGATCCGGCGTAAAGTTCCAGTTGCCGCTGCCGTCGACCGTGGTGGTGCCAATCTCCACGCCGTTATTCAGCACGTGAATGATGGTACCCGCCTGGCCGGTGCCGCTGAGGGTTGGCGTGGTGTCATTGGTCACCTGCCCGGCGGTAAGCGGGCCGGTTGCGCCTCCCGGGGCGTTGTCGCTGACCGTAACGATCGTCGGCACCTGTGGCGCAGTCAGATCGATTTCGACGCTCCAGGCGTTGGACGGCTGGCTGACGTTGCCCTGCGGATCCGTCGCTCTGACAGTAAAGTCATGCGTCCCTTCGCCGAGGGCGGTTTCAGGGGTAAATGTCCAGGCACCGGTGCCGTCTGCTGCCACCGTACCAATTTGCGTAGCGCCATCAAAAATGGCGACGACGCTGTTCGGCTCGGCGCTACCGGTCAGGGTTGGCGTAGTGTCGTTGGTTGGATCGCCGCTTGGGACAGGCGTTGCCGCATTGCCTGCGTTATCCGTCACGCTGGTAATCACCGGCGTGGTGGAAACGGTGTCGACCACAATGGTGATCCCGGCCGACGGGGCGCTCTCATTGCCTGCCG
>NZ_JABMCU010000236.1:0-5907 GCF_013179605.1 Enterobacter sp. CM29
AGATAAGTGCTGAAAGCATCTAAGCACGAAACTTGCCCCGAGATGAGTTCTCCCTGAGACTTTAAGTCTCCTGAAGGAACGTTGAAGACGACGACGTTGATAGGTCGGGTGTGTAAGCGCAGCGATGCGTTGAGCTAACCGATACTAATGAACCGTGAGGCTTAACCTTACAACGCCGAAGCTGTTTCGGCGAAGAGACAGACACGATTTTCAGCCTGATACAGATTAACAGAATTTGCCTGGCGGCTTTAGCGCGGTGGTCCCACCTGACCCCATGCCGAACTCAGAAGTGAAACGCCGTAGCGCCGATGGTAGTGTGGGGTCTCCCCATGTGAGAGTAGGGAACTGCCAGGCATCAAACAGAAAGAACCCCGTACCGGAAGGTGCGGGGTTTTTTGCTTTGTGCACGGAAAAACATGCCGGATGGCGGCTTCCCCTTATCTGGCATGCGGGTTTTGTAGGTCCGGTAAGCGCAGCGCCACCGGGCAATGCCGGCCGCACGACCTCATCGGGAAGAGATACAGGAATAAAATTTAGGTAAGGTTTTGATAAGCGCAGAAAAGCAAAAACCCAGCCATAGGCTGGGTTCTTTAAATAGTGGTGCCCGGACTCGGAATCGAACCAAGGACACGGGGATTTTCAATCCCCTGCTCTACCGACTGAGCTATCCGGGCAACGGAGCGCATTAAACCGCAATCGCGCGCGATCGTCAACATTATTTCGGGAAAAGCTGTTCAACTGCTTAAGTTTGCGGCAATCTGTCCGTTTGTGCGCTGAAAGTGCACAAATCTTCCAGACAGTTCAGGCAAGATGTGACAATGCTGACGGTAAGAGGAGGGCAGTATGGCAAACGACTGGCTTGAGCTGCGTCAGCATGCAGAAACAGGTATTGAGACAATCAAGGCGCATTTCGAAGGACACGCCTTTGATCCCCACTGGCATGATAGCTATCTGGTCGGAATAACCCTTTCCGGTACGCAGCAGTTCCACTGTCGCCGTGAACGCCACCGTAGCCAGCCGGGCGATGCTTTTTTACTTGAGCCTGGTGAAATACATGACGGTGATGCACCGGTAGAGGGTGGCTTTACTTATCTGACCTTTTATCTGGATGAACACTGGCTCACCCGTACGCTTCAAGGGCTGTATGACTCTACTCCCGGGAGTTACACCCTCCACTTTGCCCAAACGCTGACGCGAGAGCCTCAGCTGGTGCGCGCTATCGGTGATACATTTGCCTCGCTGCATAACGATGAGATGAAGATCGTACAACAGAGCACAATGGATAACCTGCTCACTAAGATTACAGCCCACTGCCACTGGCGGAAGAAACTCCCGTCGCAGTTACAAAGCTCCGCTGTGGCGCATCGTGCCCGCGACTATCTCTATGCGCATATCGGCGAGAACGTGGGGCTGTCAGACCTTGCGCGGGAGACGGGGACGGATCGCTTTACGCTCACCCGCTGCTTTAAGCGCGAATTTCACCTTGCGCCGCACGCCTGGCTTATCCAGCTGCGCCTGGCAAAGGCCCGACAGATGCTGGCGTATGGGGAACTGCCTGTTGATGTGGCGACGGCAGTAGGTTTTGCCGATCAAAGCCATCTTGGTCGCTGGTTCCAGCGGGCGTACCGTATTTCTCCGGCACACTACCGTCGGTTGTGCACAAACCTTCCAGACGTTTCCAGAAAATAACGGCACATTCATGGCTCTACTAAAAGGAGCCACCTGTGAATTTAATACCCTTCCTGCTGTTTGCATTTGTCGCCTCGATTACGCCGGGGCCAACCAACATTCTGGTACTGGCTAACAGTCAGCACTTTGGCGTAAAAAATACGGTTCCTGCGATCCTGGGCGGGTGTATTGCCGCCAGCGCTATTGTTCTGGTTTCAGGCGCTGGGGCAGGAGAAGTGTTACGCCAGTATCCACTGATACGTCAGGTAATGAGCTGGGCGGGTGTGCTGTGGCTTTCCTGGATGAGCTGGCAGCTGTTTAGCGCCCCGGCCACGAATCTCTCCTCCAGGCGTCATGTCCGATTTACCGCGCGGGCAGCGGCGTTATTACAGGTTGTAAACCCAAAAACCTGGATGATGGCGCTGGCCGTCGTCAGCCTGTTTGCTCCGGCAAGCGACCATGCATTACGGGATATTTCGCTGATGGCGCTATGGTTTCTGGCGATCTCAGTGGTCTGTTTGTTGTGCTGGGCGTGGCTGGGGAAGGCGGTGAACCGGATTTTCCGCACCACCGCGGCGATGGTGCGATTTCAACGTGCAATGGCGCTGTGTTTGTTTATTTCCGCCTGGACGGGAATGCTGGCTTAGGTCAGTGCACCACCCATACGGCACTGCGCAAACCGCAAAATATCTTCCGCCAGACGGTGCGCCGTATCCACATCCGCCTGGCTACGGTTCACCAGCATGCGGCTCAGGCAACCTTCCAGCACCAGCTCCATCTGCTTCGCGACCATTGCCGGATCATCCACTTCAAGTGTGGTCAACAACTCGTGTGTGAACTCGTGCGCGGCTCGTTTTTGCTGATCTGCCAGCTGATGGATGGGGTGCCCGGGATCGGGGAAGTAGGTGCAGGCGGCGATAAACAGACAGCCTGGGTAACGGTTGTTGGTGACACACTCCGTCAGTGCGGTATAGCGTGCCAGCAGCTTTTGCTCGGTGGTCAGCTCTTCATTCAGCATCAGTTGCCTGCGCCAGATATCCACCTGCTGGCTGAGATAGCGCAGGGCATCATACAGCAGCGCCTCTTTATCCGGCCAGAAGCGCTTAAGTTCATCCAGAGGGTAATCGATACGGTCGGCTACCATCTCAAGCGTGGTGCTGGCGATCCCTTGAATCTCAAGTAATTGCAGGGCTTGTCCCAGTACGTCTTCGCGTTGCACGGTTATCTCCTCCGCTATTCCCAACGGTTTGTCCCGTCTAAAGTGTTGTTTACGGTTGGCGATTGCGCAAATACGCGTTGAATGCCGTCGCGTCCATAAACCCGGTTACACGCTGCGTCAGCTGTTCTTCCCCCTGTTCATTGAAGAACAGGATGGTAGGCAGCCCGAGCACGTTAAGTTGCTTCAGCAGAGCCTTATCCTGCGCGCTGTTGGCGGTAACGTTCGCCTGGAGCAGAACGGTATCGCTCAGCGCATGTTGTACCTGCGGATCGCTGAAGGTGTATTTTTCAAACTCTTTGCAGGCCACGCACCAGTCGGCATAGAGATCGAGCATGACCGGTTTGCCTTTCGCCTGCACCAGGGCGCGGTTAAGGTCATCCACGTTTTTAATCTGTATAAAATTCAGATGAGCCTGTGTTTGACCTGTCGGGGTGCCAAACGCCCAGTCCTGTAACGGACGGACGCTCACCAGCGTGGCCGCCAGCAGAAGGATCTGTAGCAGGCGCATCCACGGTTTCTTCGCACCCAGACTCACGATAAATGCCCAGCTGAAGAAGGCCACGCCGAGCATAGCCCACAGACGCGTACCCCACACATCACCGATGATGCGTTCCAGCAGGAAGACCGGTAGCGCCAGAATGACAAAACCAAACGCGGTTTTCACTGTCTCCATCCACGGGCCGCTCTTCGGCAGCAGACGATTGCCAAATACCGTCACAAGGATCAGCGGCAGACCCATGCCGAGCGCGTAAAGGTACAGTGTGCCGCCGCCGAGCCAAAGGTTGCCGCTCTGGGCAATGTATAACAGGATGGCGCTCAGCGGCGCGGTGGTGCAGGGGGAGCAAATCAGCCCGGCGATGGCACCCATGGCGAACACGCCGCCCGCAGAGCCCCCCTGCTGACGGTTGCTCATTAGCGTCAGACGGGTTTGCAGGGAAGAGGGCAGTTGCAGGGTGAACAGGCCAAACATCGACAGCGCCAGCAGAATAAACACTGCTGACAGTCCGATAAGCACATAAGGGTGCTGAAGGGCGGCCTGGAACTGCAACCCGGCAGCGGCGACCACGAGGCCGAGCGCCGTATAGGTTAACGCCATGCCCTGCACATAGATAAAGGCCAGCAACAGCGCGCGGGCGGTGGAAAGGCGTTGCTTACCACCCAGCACGATGCCAGAGATAAGCGGGTACATAGGCAGTACGCAGGGCGTAAAGGCGATGCCGATACCAATCAATAACGCCCAAAGCGCTGAGAACGGAAGGTCTGAAGCGGCTTCGCCTTCACCCCTCACACTGGCCATTTCCCCTGAGGGGAGAGGGGAGGCCGCCGCTTTCACTTCGCTAAGCGGAACGACCTTTGTTTCAGGGGGATAGCAGAAGCCCGCATCGGCGCAACCCTGATACGTCACCGTCAGGGTAGCGCCTTTATCCGCCTGATTCACCGTGACGGGCACGCTTAAGCGCTGGCGATAAATTTCACTTTTACCGTAGAACTCGTCCTCGTGCCATTCGCCAGCGGGCATCTGCAATGCGCCGACGTCAGCCTTTGCCGGCGTGATGCTGACCTGCTTGCGATAGAGGTAGTAACCCTCTTTCACCTGCCAGGTGAGGCTGAGATCGTGCTGGTTTTGCTGAAAGTCGAAAACGAATGCCTGGTCGGCAGGAATAAAGTTCGAACGGCCGGGCGCGTCAAACAACCCGGCAAAAACTGACGTGCTGCACAGCAGCAGGATCAGCGTAAAGAAGCGTTGAGCCATGAGAGATAATCGTTATCGCCGTGGACCACTGGCAGCACCAGCAGCTCCGGGGTTTGGTAAGGATGATGAGACTTGAGGCAGTCGAGGAGCGCCTGCTGGTTGGTCAGATTGGTTTTGAGCAACATCTGGACTTCGTACTCTTGCTCCAGCTTGCCTTCCCAGTAATAAAGGGAGGTGGCGCCGGGAAGTAGCGTGACGCAGGCAGCCAGTTTTTCGGCCAGCACTTTGGCGGCGAGATCCTGGGCAGAAGCTTCATCAGGGGCGGTACACAGTACAACAACAGCATCAGGCGTGTTCACAAGTCGACCTCCTCATCACGAAAGTCTTCACTATATCACGCCATGTGATTGGTCATTAATGAAACGGGCCGCAGCGCGGCCCGTTTTTAACTATTTTTACAACGGCTAACCGTTTACAGCACAATGCCGCCGATGATAAAGCCGAGGACCACGCAGAGCGTAATCGCCACCACGCCCGGGATGAGGAACGCGTGGTTAAACACGTATTTACCGATACGGGTCGAGCCGGTGTCATCCATCTCAACCGCGGCCAGCAGGGTTGGGTAGGTTGGCAGCACGAACAGGGCGGAAACCGCCGCGAAAGAGGCAATCGCCGTCAGCGGCGTCACGCCCAGCATCAGTGCCGCAGGCATTAGCGCTTTGGTGGTCGCAGCCTGGGAGTACAGCAGCGTTGCGGCAAAGAACAGCACCACCGCCAGTAGCCACGGATAGTTGTGCAGCAGGTCGCCTGCAACTGTCTGGATATCGCTGATGTGCGCTTTCACGAAGGTGTCACCGAGCCACGCCACACCCAGCACGCACACGCAGGCGCTCATACCGGATTTGAAGGTGCTGGCGTTCAGCACTTCGCTGGTGTCGATTTTACAGGTGATACTGATCAGCGTCGCGATGGTCAGCATAAATACCACAATCGCTTCGTTACGCGGCAGAACCGGGTTCTGGATCAGACCTACCGTATCGCTGATGGCGGTCGCGTAGAACATCACGGCGACGATACCAATCAGGAACAGCAGCACGGAGCGTTTTGCATGCGGCTTCAGCTCAAAGACCTGGCTACCGCGCAGGCTCACTTCACCTTTTGCCAGACGCTCCTGGTAAACCGGATCGTCTTTCAGCTCGGCGCCGAGGAAGTTACACAGCACGGCAGTGATCATTACTGCAATCAGCGTGACCGGAATACAGATCGCCAGCAGCGTCAGATAACTTACGCCCATCGGCTCGAGGATACCCGCGAAAAAGACCACCGC